>JBPOHY010000092.1:0-21549 GCA_052035055.1 candidate division WWE3 bacterium
TCGAACATGTATCTGATAAATATTTTCTTACCCACATGGGAAAGGAGTATGCAAATAGAATAGGTACAGAGGCAGATTTAAAATTGCAAGCTAAAGTTTCTGTTATAGTAGTCGCCTCTAGAAATCATGATAGCGAGGTATTGTTGTACACGCGGTTGAAACAACCTTTTTATGGATGTCAGGGTAATTTGAGCGGCAAAGTGATGCTTGGTGAATCAGTGTATGCTGCTGCCAGACGAGAGCTAAAGGAAGAAACTAACCTCGAAGGTATGCCTACGCTTTTTGAAATAAAGCATCAATTTGTGCATGATACCAAAACTGGCATTATGCTTGAGGACAAGTTTTTGTTTTGCTTCATTGTAAAGAACCCGACAGGTGACTTAAGTTCTCTAGAAGAGGGTAGATTTGAATGGGTGAAAAAAGAGGATATACGTACATTTATAACCCGGCCATTTAATAATTTGGATAGCATGCTTGCCTTTATAGATCGTGCGCTGAGTTTTGATGTCGGCCCTATTAACTTTGGTGAAGATAAGCGTGAAACAGAAAATTATTAAAAAAAGACCTGGTCATATTTTTGTACGGCCAGGTCTAGGTTTTGTTATCCCATTAGCGAAATAACAGCACTCGTGAATTGTGTCGCGGGTCTTATGTTTAGTTTTTTGGCTAATATTATTTCTACCACTCTTGCCAAATCTCGTTGAACCTCTAGCGCCCCTCTACCATATAGCCTTAGCCCCGTAGCATTGGTTTTGTAATATTGGCTGTCTACACGTTGTGCGTCGAGTAGGAGTCTTGTGGCCTTTTTGTGTGGGTCGTCTATTTCGGTACCGGCTACCATTTCATCAGAAATAAAGCATATGCATGTTGGTAAGTGCCTGACATGTAGCAAGACATTCTCGATAGCACTGTATCCTGTGATCTTGGCATACCTGGCAACCTTGCTACCAAAAAGCTTTGAAAGTCCAGTATTTTTAATGCGCTGGCCCATTTTGTAGGCTTCTAGGCCTTCTTGCCGATTAGTGTTATGTACAAGTCCACTTATCAGTAATTCCTCAGCATCAGCAACTTCTAAAGAGCGTGCCAGTACGTATCTCATCCACCCGACGATTATGTTATGCGCAACAGGTCCATGCGAATATACGCCAGTTGTCGTGCGTTTTTGGGCGCCCCAAAGCATAACTGTCCGGTTTTCTAGTTCATATATGAGCCCCTCGTCACGATAAAACTGCCAGATTTTTTGCACAGTTTCTGGTTTGAGTGTCGCTTTGATCTTATCAAACCAATTGGCGACGGTTCCTGGTAGCATCTGCTCCCCTGGGTGTTCGAACATATAGGTTGTTGATATCATAAACTCTCCTTTATTAATTGGCGTGGTAAATCAGCTAGTTTACGCTGATTCTACCAGTTAGTTACCCCTCATAGCAATTTGCACTCGTGTATTGTATGTTTATTCTTTTGTGTCTTGAGTTTTACATGTTAAGTATTATCATGTCTGTACAATGCTTAAGCTTACTCAACAAAAAATAGCTGTCTCTACTCACGAATACTTTAAAGGCAGTGGTCAAGAGTTGCGGGATTTTCTAAACAAACACAAAATTTCCAAGCTTTGGTATATTGCCCACCTATTTTTTTATTCCAAGCAACCTAGTGTTTCCTACCTAAATTATTATGAAAATGGCGAACTCAAAAAAGAATCCAAGTCACCAGTTTTAGCAAGGAACGAGTTCTTTCTTTATTTGCGGGATGCCTTTTATAACCTTAAGTGGTTACTATTTGAAAAGGAAAAAATCGACTTATACGTAGGCGTGGATTCTTTTAATGCTTTGTTTGGCATATTTTTAAAAAAATTGGGTAGGGTAAAGCGCACGTCATTTTTAACTATAGATTACGTTATGCATAATAGATTTAAGCAGGCGTGGCTAAATAAATTATACATTGCTATGGATCGTTGGGCTTTTTTTGGCTGTGATTTTACACTAAATGTTTCGGATCGCATGTCGAGGCAACGTATCTTGGAATTGGGCGACAGCGCTAAAGAAAAGAAACAAATAGTGGTTCCTATAGGAATTATGACCGAAGCCTATGATTTACAGGTAGTCAGAAAAGACAATGTACTAGTGTATAGCGGTGGGCTGACTCCCGAGTTTGGCCTGGAATTGCTGATTGAGGCAATGCCAAAATTGGTTGAGAAATTTCCCGATCTGGAGTTTAGAATAATAGGTGATGGTATATTGAAAGATAAGTTGGTTAGCATGGCTAGGGAATTACAAGTCGAAAAAAATATAAACTTTGTAGGGTATATAGATACTGCTAAAGAACGTACTAGGTGGCTGACATTGTTAAAAGAAAGCACTTTGGGGCTCGCAACTTACGAAGACAACGATACTACTTATAAAAGATTTTCGGATGTTACAAAACCTAAAGATTATATGTCGTGCGGTTTGCCTATTATTACTACTTCGGTTATTCCGTTATCCGAGGATGTTCAGAAACACAACTTGGGTAGAGTAGTTGGTTATAACGTAGATTCCATTGTGGCTGGAATAAGTGATTTATTACGGAATGAGAATGAAAGAAAGCAAATTGAGCAAAACGTATACGCTTTTAGTAAGGACATGACCTGGGATAATATTTTTATTCGTATGTTTAGAGAAATGGATATTGAAATTTAGGAAGCTACACAATTTTTTGTTTGCATAGCTCCCTTTTTTGATTAGAATAAGCTGTCCTGCTAGAGCAGCTGTCCTGCTTGCCGTTATCCTGTTTGGGGCTCTATTTGGCAGTCGTTACACCACGATGTATCTACTCCTGTTTCGATGTTTGTTAAAACCAGTGTGCGTCTAATAAGATTTGCTAAGTCCTGCAGTTTGGGCTTTGCCCCTTCTCCAAAAAATGCCCCAAGATGCTTGTATTTGAGAGGTTCCTCGCGCGCCGCAATACTTTCTGCCAAAAAAATATGCTTTAGAGCGATTGGTTTAATATTTAGAGCCACGCACAGATCCTTTAGGGACACCTCAACGCTGTCTTCAGAGAATCGACTAAAAAGTGTGAGCGTCATCTTGTTAAAGTAGTTTCGTTTTTTTAGGGGTACCCCAATAAACCCACAGCTAATGAACTCCGCGCGGGTTTGTTCTCGTTTGTTAGCAGCTATGCTTTGCCATATTAAATACATAAACCCCAAAGCTACTGTTATCGCAAAAACGATGAATACTAGAGAAAATGTATAAAATTGTTGGTATGCCATATTCGTCTCCTACGGTTAATGTTTGGGGCCTATTGTACCAAGCCGATAGCCCTATAACAAGTTACATACGGTGTCTTATGCCTTATACTTAACAAATGAACTTTATGGTCGATTTGTATAAAAAGCTCAAAATTTACGGAATTAAAAAGTTCACTTCTTACTTGGTTAGCGAATTGCGAAATAAATATTATGAACTAGTTGTAAAGTCTTTTAGCCAGCGACAGGAGGACTTAAAAATTGATGAGTTATTGGGGCATGAGAGGCGAGGTTTTTATGTCGATGTGGGTGCTCATGATCCTACGAGATTTAGTAATACCAAGAGGTTTTATTTAAAAGGTTGGTGTGGGATAAACATAGAACCAGATGCCAATAGATTTCAGATGTTTGTAAAGGAGCGCACTAGAGACATTAACCTGAATTTGGGAGTTACGAGTGGCGAGGAAGGCATGATGACTTTTTATAAAATATTTCCACCCACATTATCTACTTTTTCTGCGGAAGAAGCCAAAAGTTATGTGCAACAGGGATACCAGTTATTAGGAGAGGTTAAGGTTAAGACAAAAAGTTTGGCATATATTTTAGATACTTATGCACAGGACAAAAAGATAGACTTTATTTCGATAGACACTGAGGGGTTTGATATGATTGTTCTTAAAAGCAATAATTGGGAAAAGTATCGACCCATGTTGATTTGTATAGAGTCGGTTAATCACACTCAGGATGGTAGTGGTCAGGAGCATTTAGATCAAGAAAAGTTTTTATTGAATTTAGGTTATACAAAAGTATATGATAATAATATAAATGCTATTTTCAAAGACAGTGCCCAACTTTTAACAAATGTGGAACAATAAAAAAGTATCTTTAATTTTCCCTACCTACAAAGAAAAAAACTCAATAAGGAATGCCATTAAGGACTTTGAAAGTTGTGGTTTTTTGGACGAAATAATAGTTGTAAATAATAATGCCGAGGTTGGGACTTCTGAGGAAGTGTTAGCTGCAAATTCCAAAATAACAAAAGAGGTTTTAGAAAAGAAACAGGGTTACGGTTTTGCTATACGTCGTGGTTTTGAGGAAGCAACAGGAGAGTTAATTATAGTATCGGAACCAGACAGCACTTTTTTTGGTAGAGATGTAGTTAAACTTTTAGCCTACAGCGATGCCTTTGATGTAGTTTATGGTAGTCGCACCGCAAAGGAACTCATTTGGAAAGGCGCCAACATGGGTTGGTTTTTGAGATGGGGTAACTTTTTTATGGCCAAATTGGTTGAGGTGCTTTTTAATACCACGAGTCTAACCGATGTGGGTTGTACTATGCGCCTGATAAAAAAAGAGGTAATAGAAAAGATTTCTCCTCACTTTACAGTTGGCAGAGAGCATTTTGGCCCAGAAATGATGATCCTGACCTTTTTACATAAGTTCAAAGTTTTGCAAATTCCGGTCAATTATACAGAGCGCGTTGGGGAGTCGGCTGTAACTGGAAATCAATGGAAGGCTTTTAGATTAGGTCTGATAATGTTGGTTTTGATATTGAAATATAGGCTTTCATTTTTTGGCAGGTTCCACTTGCCAAGAGTTAAACAGGCTTTTAACTACTTACAAAATGCACTTACGTTTGTACTAGACAAGGTTCCGGGTCTTAGAGTTTTTAAGGTCCCACTTATATACTATGTAGCTTTACTATACTTTGCGCTGTTTTTTGGGTTGACCTATTTAAGATGGCAGGCTCATACACCCAGTATGGATTATCACGCGTATGTGCAAATGCTTCATAATACTGTGCGCGGGGATATGCTGATGTACAACCAGGGGCGTGGGGCTCAGACATACTTTTTTAAGCTTCATTTTGCCCCATTCTTATTGCTTGTTGCTGTTATTTATAACTTTATTCAACACCCTCTTACTTTGTATTTTATTTTTTACATCTTTATCTCTTTATCCATCGTAGCGGTTTACTTAACAGCAAAAAAAGCCTTAAAGAATAAATTTATGGCTTATCTCATTGCATTTTCTTATGCCCTTTACCACCCCTTTGTCTGGAGTCACCAACAAGGTTTCGCCGAAGAAGCATTTGCTACACCACTTTTATCCTTTGCCTTTTACTTCTTATATACAAAACGCGAGAAATTGTACATTTTATTTAGTCTCCTTACTTTGGCCTTGCGAATAAATATGATTATGCCAGTAATGATGCTGGGGATTTACGCATTCTTTTCGAAACGAGCCAAATTTGCCGGAGCATTTATGTCTTTGTTAAGTATTATTTGGTTGCTTTTTATAATGAATTTTATAACTCCCAGATACACTACCCCTGGGCAGATGCCTTACATTTATGGCTACTTTCATGCCTATGGCAGTAGTTTTAGCGAAATAGCCCAGACTATGATTTTTCATCCGCAAACTGTTTTGGAAAACATGTTGGCTCCAAAGAAATTAGAATACTTGGGTGTTTTGTTTAAACCTGTATTTTTTGTTTCATTTTTGTCTCCGGAAATACTTTTTATAACTTTACCTATATTTGTTATCAATATGTTGGCGTCTAATACAAGACTTATCAGTACAGTTTCGTATTACCATTCGTCTATAACGCCTTTCGTTTTTTTTGCTTTTATATTTAGCATCGCTAAAATCTATGCTGGTTCTTGGTACCTAAAAAAGATTGCCAAAGGATTAGTAGTAGGAGTTTTTTGCTATGCACTCTACTCTAATGCGTCATTTAGTTATGGATCTAATTGGCCATTTAATAGATTTTTTAATATAAGGTCATTTGAGAGAGGTAAAAGAGATGCACAAATTGATAAAGTTATTAAACGCATCCCAGCTACCTATGCAGTCGGCGCCCCTGATGTTTTTGTAGAACATATCGCACAGCGAAAATGGTACTACGATGACTGGGCCTACCCGGGAACTATTTCGGACTTGATACTAGTTGACCCCTGGAAAGGCAATTTAAATATACAGCTAGCAAACGAAGTGGAGTGGTTGCGCGTCTTGGAATCCGCATACTTTTTGGTTTTTGCCAGAAGGGACTTAATCCATAAATACAATGTTAGAGAAAGCGGTTTGATGGATAGTATTGAACGGCTTCCCTCTAATCAGCACTACCTGGCATTTTTAGAGCATGTTAAAAGTATGGATGAATTAACAACTGGTTTAGGTAGGGACCAATCGGTGGATATTACTGCTGATGTTGTGTTTGCACAGGAGCTACATTTTAAATACTCCAAAGTGGAAAATATAGAGTTTCCTATCGAGGCCATCGAGCATCCGGTCGCCAATTTGAAAGATAAAATTGCCAATTTAATAAAACCTCCGCACGGTAGATTACTTGTACAGATTGTAAAAAACGAGTCCCAAGCACCATTTGGTAAGGAAGTATACAGAACATATATCGACTATAAGGATTTGACCCACAAAATTGACATGACTTATTTAGAACTCAACGAAATTAAATTCGACCCGTCTAGTTTATATTGGCTAGTATTCTCAATGGACAAGTATGATGGAAAAAGCTATGAAAAGTACAACAAATATAGGATATATACCTCTGCACTGCAACAACCGTCCCTAGAGGACGGCTACAAGTTATACTCAGATCGCAAAGTAGATTGGAAAAACGTTTTAGGAAATACAGAGCTTTTGTACAAAATCCACTACCGTCCCAATCATATTCCGAGTAAGTATTTAGACTGGCGTTTGCTTAATGGTACTTATGTACTTACGGGTAGTCCAAGCGAAATTTTAAGCATTGCTAAAGAAATAAATAGCGAAAGCACAGAGTATGAACACCTAACTATTTTAGGGACTGAAAGGTCACTAGAATGAAAAAGTGGTATTGGGTATTCCTAATTATAATACTCGCCGATTTTTTTATATTTTTTGGCAAGTACCATCCCCGAAGGGAGTTTAATTCTAATGTTTCTCTTTATGTTGCTCTGAGTGCGGAATCTGTTGGTGTAGAGGATATTAAGTCTAGGGTTCCAATTACTGTTAACTACTCCGCAAAAAATGAGTCATCAAGTGACTATGTAGCTTCAAAATATTTTTATAGAATTTTACTTTCTAGGGCTTATGACACTTCGGGTTTTGTGTTAAAGGAATTTTCTAAGGACCTAAAAACTAATAATAGCTTTGCAGGTACATATACTTGGATACCAGAAACCATACCAGCTAACGGTGGGACATTTAAAATGTATTTTAACTTATATAAAGAGGTGGCATTTTCTGATCCAATTTTAATTTCGTCCTCCGAGGCCAGCATAGTGTTCCCAGAAGAAAAATAACTAGTTTGCCTTTTTCTTTGCAAAGATGCTAATCACGCTGCTTCCTTTTGGGTCAAAAGCTTCAAAAACAAGTATGAACAGATAGACGGGTAAAAAGAGCACTGCCACAATTATATTAGATACAAACTGCGGGAAGCCTTTTTGTATACCCCTTAAATATTTATATAAAAAGTTAGGTGGGAATAATTCCGTTGAGTTTAATAAGGATTGTAAAATTACAAACGGTGAGTACTCTATTGGAAATTTATTTATTGTTTGCACTTCGAATCCGGATATATTAAGGAGCGCAGTAAGTGTATTAATGCTGTAGTGGTAGGTATGGATCGGCAAATAGAGAGCAAACCAGTGTTGTTTAAATAACCTAAATGAAAAACTGTTAATGTTTGGTACAGATATAAATATTAATCCATCTGGCTTAAGTATTCTATGCAGTTCTCTCAAAACCTCCGTTGGATTTTCTATATGTTCCAAAACGTGCCACATTGTAATGACATCAAAAGATGAATCTTGCAGCTTTGTATTTTCGAACTTTTCACTTATAAATTTAATATTCTTGCTAGGGGAAACTGGTTTACCGTATGGTTCTATACCATATAAATCCCATTCCCTACTGCTAAACAAGTTTAAAAACTTACCGTCGCCACAGCCTACATCTAACAATTTCCCGTTAGCTTTTAACCTCGTTATAGGAGCTTTTTTTACAACCGCCGCAAAAGCATCTTTTAGGATATTAAATGCAGAAAATTTTTTGGCATAATAATCTGTAGTTTCATAATACTTAGCCAGGTTAATCTCTTGAAAATCTTTTGTTCTCATTAACCCACAATTGCTGCATCTTTCAATAACAAAGACATCTAAAAGGTCGGGATTTTGTCCTGTTTGTGTATCCTTAAAATTCTCATTTTGGCATAACGCGCATTTTGACATTATGGAGATATGTTAGCACAAACTATTGATACAAAAGTTAACTGTGTTTATACTATTTTGTATTAGAGGTTGATTTATGAATAGAGGATTTTTTTTAGGAATATATCATGGGCACAATGCAACTGTTGCAGTATTGGATGACGAGGGTAACCTCTTAGACTGTATAAGTGAAGAACGTTTTAGGAGTGTAAAGAATTATTCTGGTTTTCCCACCGAAACAATTAGATATATTTTAAACAAGTACGAGGGCAAAGAAATATTAGGAGTAGGCCTCCCATTCGAATTCATGAATTCCGTATTTTTGACTAGTATAGACGGGACTTACCGCGAAACAAGTGGCATCTCGAATCTTCTTTGGCGCATACGTGTAGCCATGATGCATGCTGATCGAGGACTACACGACAATATTTATAATCGTTACAATTCCTTAATTGGTAAACGAAATGCAAAAAAACAAATAAAACTTACTGCTGACAGACTAAATTTAAATGAGTTTAAAGTTGTTGGTTATAATCATCAATTATGTCACGCGTACTCTGCGTACTACCTTTCTCCTTTTAACGGCAAAGATGCTTTGGTTCTTACACTCGATGGCGAAGGGGATGGATTATGTGCAACTGTGAGCACTGTAAAGAGAGGTAAGTTTAAGACTATTTCTACAACTCCTTTAGGCAACAGCCTTGGCTGGATATACATGGACCTTACAAAGTATATGGGTATGCGCCCAAATGAGCACGAATACAAAATAATGGGACTGGCCCCGTATGCAAAAGAGGAGCACGTAGATAAAGTTTATGAAAAAATTAAGGATTGGCTTGAGGTAGATGGGTTAGAGTTTAGGTCAAAATTTGACACTCATTTGTCCTATGAATTTATGCAAAAAACATTGCAAGGTTACCGATTCGACAATATCGCAGGCGCTTTTCAAAAATTAGTAGAGGAAAGAATCGTCGAATGGGTAGCAAACGCTATCAAGCATACAAAGCTAGATACAGTTTGTTGTGGAGGTGGTGTTTTTATGAATGTTAAAGCGAATATGTGTGTTTCTAAACTTAAAACGCTCAAGAATCTATGGGTGATGCCTAGTTGTGGTGATGATTCTACCCCCATGGGGTCTGCAATAGCCAGTTACAAAGAATATTGCGAAAGGTCTAGACGTAAATTTTCTGTTGCTCCTATAAAAGATTTATATCTAGGTCCCGCTTATTCCAACGAAACGATTAAGGATTTTATAAAGCAAAATAAGCTTACAAAAAAATATAGTGTAACTAGGGTTAAGGATATTTCAAAAAAGATAGCACAGTTGTTAAGCAAAGGAGAGGTTGTTGCTAACATGTCCGGTCGGATGGAGTGGGGCGCCCGTGCATTGGGGAACCGTTCCATTTTAGCTAATCCGTCGAAACCAGATGTAATAAGGGAAATCAATGAATATGTGAAAAACAGAGATTTTTGGATGCCGTTTGCAGGTTCTATTTTAGAAGAGCGTGCAAAAGATTACATAAAAAATCCCAAAAATATTGCTTCTGATTACATGATCATGACTTATGAGTCTACGCCACTTGCTGTTGCAGAACTGCGCAATGCTATGCACCCATATGATTTCACAATACGCCCTCAAATTGTTAGGAAGGATTGGAACATGAGGTACTATAATATTATTAAGGAATTTGAAAAACTTACAGGTATCGGCGGTGTGCTAAACACATCATTTAACTTACACGGTTTGCCAATTGCTTTAGGACCTGCTGAATCCCTGCACGTTTTTGAGAATTCCGAAATCAAACATTTAGTTTTAGAAGACTTTTTAATTTCAAAGTCAAAAAAGTAAAACTTGGATCCAAAAGTTTCAATCATTATAGTTACATATAACAGCTCTAGGTGGTTGGGGGATGATATTCAGACTGTTTTTAACCAAGACTACCCGAACTATGAGGTCATTGTAGTCGATAACGCTTCTTCGGATGATACCGTTACAATAATTGAAAAAAAATATCCAGATGCAATTTTAATAAAAAATGACATAAATGCAGGTTTTGGGGTTGCTAATAATATAGGAGTAGCGCATGCCCATGGAGAGATAGTCTTTTTTCTAAACGTGGATGTTAAATTGCCGCCAAACCTACTCAGGAATTTGGTGGATTTCAAAAGAACTTCGGGAGCAAATATTGTTTCTCCACAGACGATAGATTCTAGTGGCGTTTCACATTATAACGGAGAACATTTATGTATAGACTTGCTAGGTTACCCTGGAATGAGCAAAAAACTTTTTTATATAGAAGGTTGTTGCCTAATGGTTAGTAAAAAAGATTTTGAAACTTTGGGTAAATTTGACGAGGCTTACTTTATGTATGCAGAGGATATTGACCTTTGTTGGCGAGCGCACCTACTTGGCATGTCTTTAGCCGTTGCAAATAATATTAGTATGTTTCATTTTGGTGGAGGTAGTGGTCAGTCGAACACTAGCACACACTCTAGTGAGGGTTTAGAGCACAAAGTACCTATGTTTCGCAGATACGAGGTGGAAAAAAATACCTTAAGAAATTTACTAAAGCTTTATTCTTGGAATAATCTTATTTGGGCTGTTCCCCTATACTTAGTTTTAATAGGTGCTGAAATTACGTTATATTTAATTTTATTCAAATATGCAGCCGGGAAAAAGTTGGCTGAGTCTATCTTGTGGAATATTAGGAATATATCTGCTACTCTGGATGAGAGGTCCCAGGTTCAAAAGAAACGTAAGGTTTTGGATACACACATATTTTGTCTTATGGAGTTTAGGCTGTTTAAGTTGGATGCATTTAAAAAGGTTGGGGTCCCAAAATATATATAAACTGCCCAAGCAATTAATCTAAATTATTTATTATACGATGAGAATTTTAGGTGTTTATTATGGGCATAATTCTACCGCCGTCTTGCTAGAAAACGGCGTGGTGAAGGATTGCATAAGCGAAGAGCGTTTTACTGGTAAAAAGAATCAGACCGGTATACCTAAGCAATCTATTAAGTATATTTTGAAAAAAAATAAACTTAAACCCAGCGATATCAACAAAATCGCAATTCCGGTTAAGACCAGCGCCCCAATATATGCCTCAGAAGATACAAAAAAGGATTTTTTTATTTCTGTATTGAATGCTTTTTTTTATTACGTTCCTTTTGTAAAAAGTACATATGGTTTTGTAAGTTTCTATAACCCAAGGTTGCGTTGGCTGGGTGAAACTTTATACAAACTCTTTGCACAGACAATTGGGTCTTATACTGCGAACAAAGAACGTACCAATATTGCAAACTTTGTAAAAGTACCAATAGACAAAATAGAAGCTTTTGATCACCATACTTCGCACGCTTACGCTGCTTATTACGCATCTCCATATAACAAAGAAAAATCCTTAGTTATAACTCTCGATGCTGAGGGTGACGGTATATGTGCTTCCGTTAGTGTTTTCAATAAGGATTATTACGAAAGATTAACTTCTATTCTCGCAAGCAATTCTCCTGGATTAATGTATGCGGGAGTAACTAAACACCTTTGCATGAAGGTAGGGGAGCATGAATATAAAGTAATGGGATTAGCTCCCTATGCTAAGGAACATGAGATAAAGAAATTTTACCCTCGGGTACAAAATCTGTTTTTAGTATCTGGATTAAATTTTCGTTCTGCTTTTGATATGCGCCAGATTGGTAGATTTTTAAAAGAGGAAATGAGCGATGTCCGTTTTGATATCTTATCGGGAGTATTTCAAAAACTTCTCGAGGATACCATTACCGATTGGGTTGCTTCTATCGTAGAGACTACCGGTATACAAACCGTGTGTTTTGCTGGTGGTGTTTTTATGAATGTAAAACTAAATCAAAAAATAACTGAAATCGCTGGTGTAAAAAAGGTTTTTTTCTTACCAAGCTGTGGTGATGAGTCCTCACCAATTGGTGCTTGTTATCAAGCTTTTGAACCAAAAAGTAAAATCCAGCCTATCAATAGCATTTACTGGGGGATGGAGTTTTCCGAAAAGGAAATAGCCAGTTTTATAAAAAGTAAAAAGTTAGATAAAAAGTATAAGATTTCTCATCACAGGAATATTGAGGAAAAACTAGCCCAGCTATTATTTAAGGGTGAGATTGTGGGTAGGCTATCTGGCCGGATGGAGTGGGGGGCCCGAGCATTGGGAAACAGATCAATTTTGGCAAATCCCGTTCATCAAGATGTTGTTGTGAAGATAAACGAACAAATAAAGGATAGAGATTTTTGGATGCCATTTACACCCTCAATACTGGAAGAACGTATTGATGACTACATTGTAAACCCCAAACACATCGCCGCCCCGTATATGATAATGACGTTTAATACCACCGATCTCGGAAAAAGAGAATTAAAGGCAGCTATGCACCCCTACGACTTTACTATACGGCCTCAAGTTGTAATAAAATCTTGGAATCCTAAATACCACAAAATCATAAGCAACTTTCAACGACTTACTGGTGTGGGTGGTGTATTAAATACATCCTTTAACCTGCACGGACTACCCGTTGTTAGTGGCCCAAAGGAGGCGCTTTATGCTTTTGAAAATTCTGGGTTACAATATCTATGTTTAGAAAATTTTCTGATTTCAAAGGTTTAATATATTAACTATGAAAATATTAGTCACAGGTGGTGCAGGTTACGTAGGACATTTTGTTACAAAAAAGTTATTAGAGGCTGGCCATACCGTTACAGTCTTGGATAACTTAAGCTATGGAAATATTGGTATAAATCCTTTTATGGAGCACGACAGGTTTTCTTTTGTCTTTGGGGACATAGGTAATTTAAAATCTATGGTTAAGAGTGTAAAAGGGCAGGATGCTGTAATCGCTCTCGCAGCCATTGTAGGAGATCCCGCGTGTAATCTTGACGAAGACGAGACTATAAAAACCAATTTTTTATCTACCAAAATACTAGCCGATGTGTGTGACTACTATGGAGTGAAAAGAATAGTATTTGCATCCTCTTGTAGTGTTTATGGTGACACAAAAGACGCAATAGCCGATGAGAATTTTCAGCTAAATCCACTTTCTTTATATGCCCGCACTAGGGTTATGTCGGAAGAAATTCTTTTGGATTCTAATCGAAACATTTCACCGGTTATTTTAAGGTTATCTACTGTTTTTGGTGCTTCCAAAAGAATGCGCTTTGATTTAGTAGTAAACTTTTTAACTGCTATGGCTTATAAAAAGGGTAAATTTACTGTTTTTGGGGGTAACCAATGGCGCCCCAACCTCCATGTACAGGATGCTGCTGATATATTTATCCAAGCCCTTTTTATAGCAGATGAGGCTTTATCAAAACATAGAATTTATAATGTCGGGATGTCGTCTAATAATTTAACGATCGACGAAATGGCTGAAATAGCAAAACGAGTTGTGCCAAATTCTCTAGCCGAAAAAAATGCAGAGGCAACTGATAAGAGAAATTACCGTGTCGATTTTTCGAGATTGAAAGAAGTTTTTAATGTCACGCAATTTAGAAGTGTCGAAGATGGTGCGCGTGAGGTCTTAAGCATGCTCGAAAGGGGTGTTATCCATAATTTTGAGGATGATATTTACTATAACGCTAAGTACCTATATCGGGATGCAAAATGATGTTTGGAGAAAATACGCAAGTTTTGGTTATAGCGCCTGTATTTAATGAATCTGACGAGGTAGCACACTTTTTCTCAACTTTTGAGAAGCTAGCCAGTGCTAAAAATTTAAAGCTTAGTTATCTGCTGGTTGACGATGGTAGTACAGACGATACATTGAAAAAGCTCCTTGAATATAGGGAGAAGATGCCTAATCTAAGAATTGTCGAGTTGGAGCTGAACTGGGGCCAACACCCGGCTTTATTTGCCGCAATTGATATGGCCCCTTTGCTGGATTATACAATTATCGTGGACTTTGATTTACAAAACACTCCAGAGAGGGCCGTCCAAATGCTCAGCTACCTGATAGACAATGACTATGATTTGGTATATGGAATGAGAAATGATGTGCGCATTGGTAATGGGTTTATGTCGAGAATTTTTTGGGATGTAGTGTGCGCCTTGAGTTCACTCAAAATACCTAAAGATCAGAGCTCGCTAAAAGTATTTAACAAAAAATTTTTACAGTCACTAAAAACCCTTCCAGCCCGCCCGGAGTTCTTTCCCGCGGCGTTAGCTTCAGCTAGTACAAATGCCGGTTTTTTTCCTGTTGAGACGGTAGCTCGGGTTTCTGGTAGTAGTAGATACACCCAGTTAAAAAAAATAAAGTTATTTACTATGGCTGTACTGTCAGTAATGATAAATAAGCGCAGTGAGGTTTTATATAAGATAGCAAATATGTATGACTAATGTAATTCGAGATCAGCCCAAAAAAATATTAATTCTTCAGCCTATGTTTATACCTTGGATTGGGTATTTTAATATGATTAATCTTTGCGATGTTTTTGTCATATTAGACACTGTTCAGTTTTCCAAGCAATCTTGGCAACAGCGCAATAAGATAGGTAGCGTTCGGGGACCGATATGGTTGACGATTCCTGTAAAGAGAAATTTTGGAGTTTTAGTGAAAGATGCAGAAATTAATTATTCTGAAAACTGGGTGCATAGCCATTTACGCTCAATACACTTGAATTATTGTCGAACAAAATACTTTGACGAAGTCTACACTCTCCTAGAGAAACATTATTTGAATTCTTACCAAAACGTTTGTGACTTTACTTCTAATATAATTGTAGACATAGCTAGTTACTTGGGCATCCCCACCGAAATTATTTTTGCGAGTTCCCTACCTACACATAAGCCACTTGTGCCAAAAGATTATTTAATTAACATTTGCAAACATTTTGGAGCTAAAAAGTATATTAACGGCCCTGCAGGAAGGGTTTTATACACCGAACAGGAGTTTAAGGATCATGATATTGATTTAATTTTCCATGACTATGCCCACCCGACTTATTCTCAAGCACATGGATCTTTTACACCGTATCTCTCAACCATAGATTTGCTTTTTAACCATGGTTCCGATAGTTTAGCTATAATATCTCAAGGATCTAAAAATGAAATTTAAACAATTTATACAAAAACACTTTTATCTTATTGTGCTGCTCGTCCTACCTTTTATGGTTTTCTGGCAGAACTTTTTTATAGAAATTGGACGTGTCTTTTTTGGTAACGACTCCTTGCTTTCGTTCTATACTTTGGCTTCGATTGCTGATCAACTCAAAAGTGGTTTTAATCCTATTTGGGACCCTTACACTTTTTTTGGAATCCCGCTGCTATCCCGCCCGGACTCGCTAGTTTTTTACCCGGTATTGGGGTTACTTGCTTATATAGGTGGTGCATTAAGCCTTGGGTACACTAAGTTCTTTATATTAATGGAGGGCGTCACTGTTTTGCACTTATCGTTTGCAGGTATAACTACGTATCTATTTTTAAAGAAATTGGGTTTAAAAGACTTTTCGGCTTTTATTGGCGGATTAGTCTATATGCTTAACGGCAACATTGTTTCGTTCATGAATACGACAGGATTACTCATAAGTATGACTTGGTTTCCAATTATCTTTTGGTCATTTTACAATTTGCTCAAATCCCCAAATATGAAAAATTGCTTACTCTTTGCCCTGGCTTTTGCCTTTCCTATAACTACATTTGCTTGGCAAAACTGCATAATTTATCACGCTTTTTTTCTTGGCGCCTACTACTTATATAGCCTCATTACTAAGGAAACTAACCTAAAGAGTAGTGCATTTTATTGTATTTTTGGGCTGGTTACTTCTATAGCACTGACTGCTATAGTGGTGCTTCCAGGGCTAGAGGTACCAAAAATCTCGGACAGAGCTGACCTAAATTATGGCCTTTCCGCTTACTCCGGCAACCTAAAACCCAGACAACTATTTGACATGTTTATCCCCTATATGAGTGCCACAAACTACGGTGAGGGCCAAACATTAAATCTGTATGACGATACCTTGCCGTTTACATACTTAGGTGTACTACCACTCCTTTTGTTAGTCCCCGCATTTTTTAAGAAAAATAACCTTACGATTTTTTTCGCGATAACTGGTGTGATCTTTTTCTTATTTGCCTTTGGTGGAGAAACCTCGGTTTTTGATATCATATATAACCTGTTTTTGCCGGTCATGAAGCCTTTCAGAAATGTTACGAAGGTAGTGTATTTAAGCTTTTTCTCCTTAAGTATTTTGGCGGCATACGGTGTTGATAATCTGTTAGCTGTAAAAAGCGAGGCTCTAGCATATTATCGAAAGGGTTTAGTAAATTTGCTGATTGCACTATTTGTGGGTATGTTGGTTTTGGTTCTCAGATTTGACCAATATATCTGGAAGTTTTCTCCCGGCCCTGATAGCATTAACCTTTTTAGTCACATGAGCGTCTTTGCCATGTTTTTACTATTTACTACGGCTGCTGTAGCTTGCTTCTTTTTGCTCAAAATAGAGGATAAACGCTATTTTATGTTTTTAGCCTTTTTCACAATCTTTTTTGATATGGCATTATTTGCAAAAAAGTATCCCATTAATAATTACGGCATAAACCCTGACTATTTGGTATCGGAAAATGGCATAACTAAATTTCTAAACGATGTGCCTGATCCTTACTTTTTCCGTGCCGATGTTCGTGAAATGCCTCATAATTACGCTTCTGGTCTCCGTCATGTAAATCACATTGATGGTTACTTAGTTTATCGCTCGAAGATTGTGAATAAATTTCTTAACATGATGCCACACCCACAAAGACTTACGTCTATCGATAGCGTTGGGCGTATTAAGTACGTGGTCACCAGAGCAGATATAGCAGACCCAAATTATAAATTAGTTCATACCGAAAGTGTTACTATGGCCAATGCCCATTTGTTGTTCACACGCGGCGACAGCCCATCCGGATGGGTTCCGGCACCTTCGGATTTACAGCTTAAGGTTTATGAGAATCTAAAGTATATCCCGTACTTTAGTTTTACAGAGCTGTTAGTGCCTAGTAATGCCGAAATGGACCAGCAGTATTTACGCGCAGTGGATTTTGACCCTATGAAGCATACCTTAATAGATACCAAATCTAATGTAACTGGGCTACGAACCTCATATGAAAAGAATGACAACCAAAAAATAGATGTTATTTCGAGCAAGCCTAATGAATATGTTCTTAAGATATCCACGTCAACTCCTGCATTTATTAATACTGGGCATCCGTACTATGAAGATTGGTTACTAGAAATTGACGGTAAAAAGACAGAAAAACTAAAAGTTAACGCTGCTTTTATAGGATTCCCGATTGATTCAGGAACACACACCGTTAAATTATATTATTACCCAAGAGTCTTTTATTTTGGTATGTTAATAAGTGTAATAAGCTTGATATATGTAGTTATTGGCTTAAGCTTTTTCTATATACGCCGCCCAGGCTCTCCTGAGAGTTTGCAAAGTGGGAGTTAACTCTACATTTAATTCTGATTTCACTTTTGACACATCGATACTAAGAGAGATGCTAGGAAAAGGAAATTTTAGTGGGTTTTCTTGCTCAACAATGCTTGCGGTTTTGTTTGTTGTTTGTAAGCACAATTCTGCCAGTGTTTTGTAAGATATAGGTATATCGTTAGCCACATTGTAGATTTTTGGATTTTCGGTAATTGGTGCAGTTTTAATAGTTCTCAATATAATTTCTGCGACATCGTTTACGTCTACAAAAGAAGCATTTACTTTACTTTCCCTAGGTATTTTAATTGATTTATCTTTTTGTATCCCGTCAAAAAAATATTCTTCTCGATAGTATGGGTTATTTGGGCCAAGAATATAGGTTGGCCTCAGAATTGTTATTCGAGATTTTAAGGATTCATCTAGCAAAAAATCTTCACAGGCTATTTTATTTGTTCCATAGTCTTCAAAGTACTCGTTTCTCCCTCTTGGTGAGTTTTCTTTTAGCGCAGTTGTTTCCGTTGTTGTTTTGTACACAGCCGCAGTGCTAATAAAGATATAATGATTTGTATTGTTAATAATATTTGCTATGTTTTGCAGGTTCAAAAGATTATATGCGCAGGTATCTATAATTACGTCGTATTTTGCTGGGTCAATTTTCTTTATGTCCTGTGGGTTATTTCTGTCTCCGAGTATCGTACTCACGTTAGAAAATGTATTTTTTCCTGAGCGGCTAAAGGTTGTACATTCCCATCCCTGGCTCAGCAGGTGCTTTATGATCACCGGCCCTATAAATCTGGTGCCTCCAAGAATCAGGATTCTCATATATAAATTGTACTTTATAGCTGTTGTAATTTAAACTAATTCTATGTTGTTCGATAGGTTGCTCGCATACTTTAAAACAAACATTCCAACAATCAGATTTGTGGCAATATGTTTTGTACTTTCTTTGTTTACTGTGGTTAGGCATTTAGGTAAAGATTTCATAATTAGCTTTGGAGAATCCTCTGTATATCTTAACCCGTTTTACTTTAACTATTTTTCTACGTGGGAAGATAAGCTCAACTTTGGTTCATTGTATCCACACCAGTCCAATATCTACCTGTTTGTTTTTGCTTGGAAGTTGTTATCAATATTTAATTTTGTATTGCATCCTTCTGTTTTGTTCATTTTTTTGTCTACCTTTTTGAGCGTACTATCATTTTATTTTAGCGCTAAAAGTGTATTGGGTAATAAGTACGCTTTATTAATAATGCCTGCGGCACTTCTTTTTGGTTTTAACCCATTTAGACTAATTGGTCCAATTAACGAGAGGTTAAACCTATTATCTATGTTTTTGCCGTTGTTTTTTGCAACCTACTATAAACTACTCCATACCAAAAAATACAAATACGCATTTATACTTGTACTGTTATCCCTATTTTCCTCGTCAATGGGTGCCAACTTGCCCGTTTTCTCAATTCCCTATGTACTAATGTTTTTCTATTTTGTTTTTTTCATTTTAAGTGAAAAGCCCTCCATTTTTACGAGTAGCGGTTACAAACAGCTTAGGTTTTTATTACCTGTACACTTATTACTGTTAATACTGATATTGGTAGCTAATTCGTTTTGGATTTTTCCTCAAATTATTGAACTCTATCAGGTTTTTCTGAATTCGAGTGGTGGGAAAACATTGTTTGTTGCCAATACAAGTGGAAGCTTTTTTGACCACTGGAGATTTTTGGGGTCTTGGGCTTGGAGGAGTTCCCATTACGAGAATCTATACTACTCCTTTTCCAAAGGTTACTATCAGCCTTTCCTTGTGCTCACTGCTTCATTTATCACACTTCTTTCGTTGATTAATATCATTAGGAAAAATAAACACGAAAAGGAATATCTTCTAATTTTTATGAATTTACTGAGTGTAGTTTCTTTTATCTTACTCGCTGGTGTTAAGGGCCCGTTTAAATATCCTTATAAATTGATGTATACCCTTTTACCAATAACTAGAATGTATCGTGAGCCGTTCACTAAATTTACCCCCCTTTTTGCATTTGCAATTTGCTTTTGTTTGGTTTTTTCTCTCGATATATTATTTAAAAAGATTTCAAGTGTTCGCCAACGTAAGATTTTGCTTACTGTAGTTTACCTTGCCATACTCCTCAATTCTTACCCGATGTTTACCGGCGAGTCCATGCCAGTGAAACGTTGGAATGGCGCTCAATGGGGTACCCTGGTCAAAATCCCTGATTATTGGAAAGAAGCAGTTTCATTTATTGATACCGAAGTGGTATCCGAACGTATCTTGATATTTCCTTTTAGTTCGTATGGTTCAAGTAACAACTGGGAGTATGGTGTAAATGTAGCTGGTAACATTGCGGATTTTTTAGTAACAAAAAATATATTGAGGGGATGGGACGGGGATTTTTCTGCGACTGGAGAAGTACTTAAAAGCATATATGCATACCCCCTCGATTTTAATTTAGCCAAATACCTAGCCTTTTTAGGTATAGATACTGTACTTTTGGAAAACGACTTGGAATGGAGATATGTAAGGGATGCAGTGTCTCCAAGCAGCAGTTCTAAAATACTGACAGATGTGGGTTTTGAAAAGCGTGCCCAATTTGGGCTTTTTGATAAGGCTCGTTTACTGAATATCCTCAACGAGGAAGTTGATGAGAATCTTAGGTATGAGCTCTATGCTCAGTTACTTGGTAGCTACGGCCTAGAACTTTACCAAAGCTCGTTTGGTGATATTAACAGGCGGTTTTACATTCCTAGCAACTTGGTAAAGACAAACGCAGAGAATGGGGAACTGAAAAGAATACTATCCTTTAACGATGTGCCGACTGATGTAGCTATATACCCATTGGATGCTTCTGTTACCAACCATGCCGCCGAATATATCTTTGGCGAAAGAATTACTAATATTGATACTTTTGCAGACCTTAGCTGGAATATGGGTTGGATTTGGCCTGAGGTAAACATAGATCCAGCGAGTTGGCGATATTACCTGATACAGATAAAGGAGTTTTTTCAGAAACTAGCCCCCGCGTCGGACTACAGAAAAAAAGTTGATTTGTTAACTTGGCTTAGCGTTAAAAGGGTTGTCGAGATCAAAAAGTATGAGCCGAGTTATCAAGTTAGAAATAAATTAATTAAGGCGCACACTGCAGACATAACTGAGGCAATACGCATACTTAAGGATTTGCATGACCAGGAATCCGGAAATAGATATTACTGGGAGTCTGTAAAAAAGACACTGTTATATTTTAACAAGTCGGTTTTTGAATTGTCGTACTTACAGGTGGACAACACAGAGGAACAGCAGCTTTATGATTCCTTTTTGGCTTGGATTTATAATAGTATCTCGGAGAAATGTAGTGAAAATTGTTACAAATTTATTCTTTTGGATGGTGGAGATTTTGAGGTATATATTGGTTCCGTTGACCCAGCCTATATTCGTGAGAGTCGTATAGATTTATTTGACCAAGATGATTCTAAAATTGGTTCTTTAGATTTCTCTACCCCTCAGGATACTGGCAACTACTGGTCAAAAGTAGGGAATTTTGAATTTGAAAAGGATAAAATATATAAACTTAATATACACACTGTATCTTCACCAAACTTAATTGATAGCTATCCTTGGAGAAGTGTAGCAGAAAACATAACTAGTTCTGATAACGAATTGAAAATGTTTTCAC
>JBPOHY010000131.1:0-2377 GCA_052035055.1 candidate division WWE3 bacterium
TAATACCGCGCTGTGAATAACGTTTTCAGCGTGTGAAAAACCCAAAATAACCAATAACCTTCTAAACAGCCAAGCCATATCCTTAGGGTCTATACCATTCTCATAATGCTCGCGAATTTCTCTAAGTGTGTAAAAACCCTTTAGCTCTTTAAAAACGTTTACAGCGCGAACCTCTCGGTCTGACTCTTCCTCGTATCTAAAGGTCTCTACCAACTCCGGTAAGTATGGCTGCATTTTTTTTGGACCCTTATAGAACTTTTTAAGCACCGTGGACTCATTTTCGAGTAAGTCATTGTCTTGAGAATCTCTAGGAACTTTAAACACGCCATTTTGTAGGTTTAAAAACCCCGATTTGCACGGATACAAGTTACATACATCTCCCGTAGCAATGGGGTTTGTAAGGTCTACCTCAAATGCTCGTTTACCAATGTTAATAACAACCCATGTGGATTTTGGCTTTGGTGTTGTTTTTATGCCGTAGGTACCTGCTTTTACTTTCTCTAGCGCTAGTGTTTGCCATTCCGTTAACTTAATAAATCCCTCCTCGGCGAGTTGCTTGTCGGCAGATTCTATATACTTGTCAGGGTGAACAACCTTGGCCAACCTTTGGTAAATCTTTGTGATGATTTTTGTAATTTGCTCGGCCGGCTTACCAGTAACAAGTCCAAAAACATCTTCTGGGAACTTAGCATCGTTTATCTTTTTTACTACAGTAGTTAATTCTGAACTAGCCATGTGTCTCTCCTATTAATTTGTAAAAGTACTAGTTGTGTATTTATTACACTAACTAAAATCAAAAAAAATAAGATAGAAATTAAATCATGTCAATAAACCTTAACTTGCTATCTTTAAATTTAAATACCTGCGCGGGGCGGTGCGCTCCATGTGTTTTTTTGCTTTTTACTTTTTCTAAAATATCTAGTTGATTTATTTTTTTCCTAAAGTTTCTCTTATCCAGTTTTTTATCCAAAATTATTTCATAAGTAGTCTGTAAGTCTGTTAACGTAAAGCCATCTGCAAACAAGCTAAAAACAATGTTTGTATAGCTAAGTTTGGCTCTAATCCTATCTAATGCAACACCCAACATTTCTTTGTGGTCATAGGCAAGATTTGGTAAGTTAGCAAACGAGTGCCACTGTACCTCGTCTGTTGCTTTTAATACATTTACAGCTTCTTTTGGAAGGAGTGCAAAATACGCCACCGACACTACCCTGCCAAAAGGGTCACGGTCCAAATCACCAAATGTATATAACTGCTCTAAGTAAATGTTTTTTATACCTACTCGGGACTCAAGCTGGCGCATTGCAGATTCTTCAATGGTTTCGTTAGGATTAATCAGGCCTCCGGGTACCGCCCAGTGCTCTAAATATGGTTCCTTCTTCATTTTCATAAGCAGAACCTTAAGCTCACCATCTACGATGCTTAATAAAATCACATCAGTCGCCAAAACTGTAAATTGATGTTTCTGCATATTTGTTTGTATTTTTTTAGAAGCCAACATAGTGTCATATGCACACTAACATGCACTTAAATTTATGTCAAGCCTCAGAATGAATTTGATAACCTGTAGTACCCACTGTATAATCTAAAAAATTATTGCAACTACTAAGGAGTGAATTATGACTTTCGACTTTTTTTCAAACGTTCCTCAAACTTGTACGGACTATATGGACCACCTTTCCGAATATTCTAGCCTGGTCAGGGACGCAAATAGTCAGCGTCTAGAAGTAAAGGCCTTAAGGTACACCAAAACAAACCTTAAATATGTTTGGTATATTCTTGCTGCTCTAAAGTTGCTATTAGGTAAAAAGACCTTTAATAACACTGTTGGGATCCGGCACTGGGATATAGGATTGTGTATGGTGGACACCGTTGCTTTAAGTGACGACCAGTTTAATTTATTAATAGTGATACTTAAGGCATTGTTATTAAGAGAAGGCATTGATCCAAATAATGACAAGGAGGAGATGCGCTTTAATGCACAAATTGTAAATGAAATCATGTACGATGCCTGGAACTTAAGACAAAAAAATTGGGATAAAGGCAGTGCCGCAGGACCTAGCAGCTGGCCCAAATGGGAAGACATTAAGACATTGCCAGATTGGCTTTTTAAACTTGCGGTGGGGTCGAGCGAACATAGATAACTGACCTAAAGGGTTACAAATTTAAAATTGTGACCCTTTTTTTTTACGCGCGGTAAGTTAATATAGATTGGAATTCTTAAAAGGTATCAATGCAAAAATGACCAACAAAATGACAAAGCAAAAATTAACGCATAGAATAAAGCAATGCTCGGCATTTTTAGTCAAATATCGCAGTACAGACGGTTTCACCAAACTAAGCGTGCTATCAAAATATTGACTATATCTGATACCAT
>JBPOHY010000069.1:0-2448 GCA_052035055.1 candidate division WWE3 bacterium
CGGGACAATGACGGTTGCACACGCGTTAGCAGAAGCAACAAAAGTTGGCGCAACAACAATAATAGCTGGCGGAGATACAATAGACGCTGCAAAAAAATTTATTGATATTGCACGGATTACACACATAAGTTTGGCTGGTGGGGCAACATTGGAGTTTTTGAGTGGTAAGGATTTACCTGTTATAAAATATTTAACCGATTAAACTTAGTTTCAAAAGCAAAAAAAAGCCAGGTATTTGAATTTAGTTCATAACCTGGCTTTAAACAAACACGAACTCTTACTTACTCATAACAGGAAGGAGGGTGGTAACTGTTAGGTGCTTTTCGACAGGTTGCCCATTAACAGTGCCATAAATTTGCACCGCGTTGGTCCACGTACCGCTATTGGTAGTAGTGGTTAATGGAACAACAATCAGATCAAAGTCAGTTGCCGGTACAGTTCCAGACCACCATTCGGTGCATCCACTCGAGCTGTAGCACTCCATCCAATACTGATCGCCATACTTGGCGGTCGAAGGTCCAGCACCGCCGTTCCACCAACCACCAGTGTATTTGGGGCCGTAGTGAAAGTTAATGTCATACGTGGCACCAGCTGGAATGCGGATTGCGAGATATGTGGATTGCCCTGGGACATATTTGGCCACTCTGCCACTGATGGTAGCAACCGCGAACATGGCGGCGAAAGAGAGTGCCGACAAAATCAACATCAAAATAGCCATCTTGGATCGATTACTTACTTTCATATTTAACTCCTTTGAGAAACGGTTTGCCCCATTATATCTTATTTCGGGGCATCTTGCAACCTATAGCACACGTAGCATCAGAATTAGAGTATTTAACTAGCTAAAGTTTGTGTATGTTCGGGGAGTGACTTTTTATCTGTCTTTGCTTTCCATTTTGCAAACAAGTCTAGTTGACGCTGTAATTGACCACTATTAAAGGATTCAAGGACTCGGTTACAAACAATGTTGGGATCCGCAACAACCCTATAAATAAAGTGGGTATTCATGATGTCCTTTACACCCAGTTCGCGGCTCGCATCGGTAGCTAGGTTATCGATTTCAACAGATAGCTCTTTGTAGTCGTCATCGAATGACTCTAAATTGATGCCATACTGTAGTGCATCCTCAGGAGTAATATTTTTACTTTTATAAGCATCGTAGACATATTGTTTTTCGCGCAACCTGTCCGCATGCTCAGAAAAGTATGACTGCCTTCGAATTCTATCCAGTGCTATTGCTCTTTCTTGCGGTGGCTGAGACAGATACGTGCAATCTTGAATTTCAAACCCAAGTCTAGTTGCCGCCACTGCCATACGGGGGTTTGTGCTTCCCATAAATATTTTTGGTCGCTGGTCCTCCTGTAGAGAGAGCGTATATTCCATAAACTGCGCCATGTTAATCTGACCGTTTATTACTGAATACAGTAGTCTACTATCCGCATACTTAGACTGCTCCTTAGGCAAAAAATCTATAACAGCAATTAAATCCGATGAATTCAACGAAACCCCACACAAGTCATATAGAGAAGCAGCACCAAGTTGTATGGATTTCTCAAATTCAGCCTTTGACAAATACATAATTTCACCTAAAGCGGGGTCGTAATATGAGGTATCAAATTGCCAAAACTTTTCTAAAGTCTCAAACCTAGTGGTTATAGAACCAACCTCTACACAAACACTAGTCGGTTGTACTTCTGTTTTTATGGGCTTTTGTCGCAAGTCAAAGTCAAAATCTTCGTTCAGAGCTGGGTACTTTGCAGAAATAACCTCCAAGGCAGCATCAAGTCTTTTTGCATATTCCTGTGCATCGGATTCTGAGGTTAAGGAAGATATTTGCTCGTTTAATTCCACAGTAAAAGCATATGCGAAAACTTTTATATTGTCACCTAGTAAGGCAGTGTGCTAAAATTACCAGCGTTATGAACGCCAAAGTCGAAAAATTACCTAAATCACAATTAAAATTAACTGTCGTAGTAGAAAAAGAAAAAGTGAAAGAAGCTTATAACGCTGCGCTAGCAAAGGCAGTCGAAGTAACAACCATAGACGGATTCCGTAAGGGGAATGCGCCAAAAGAAATGGTCGAACAAAAGATCGGTGTATCAAAGCTTTACGGTGATGTGGTAGATGACCTACTGCAAAAATATTATCCACAAGTACTAAAAGAAAATCACATTCAACCAGTTTCGAACCCAAAAGTCGAAATCAAAGAATTTGACACCGAAAAAGATTTTGAATTTATTGCTACAGTGGCAACCAAACCAGAAATAAAAATTGGCAACTATACAGACCCATTAAAAAAATACTACGCAGATAAGATTGAAAAAACTAAAAAGGACAACGAAGAAAAACTAAAAAAAGGTGAAAAACTCGAAGATGCCCACGTACACTTACATCCATCCGAAATAATAGAGGAGCTCGTAAAAGCAACCCAAATTGAAATTCCAGAAC
>JBPOHY010000171.1:0-1901 GCA_052035055.1 candidate division WWE3 bacterium
CATAGGGCCACTCCAGGGCACATTCGAAGCATGAAGTGCTGCCGAGGTTGCGAGCATGCTCAAAAATTCCGGATCACTATTTTGGTCTAAAGACAAAATTGTTATAACAATCTGCACTTCGTCTACATAATCGGCTGGAAATAACGGCCTGATCGCATGGTCTATAACCCTACCGGCTATGATGGCATCATCGGTAGATCTACCGTCTCTTTTTTGAAATCTTGAGGTTTTAACTGTACCACTGGCATAAAAGCGTTCTTGATAATTTACGGTAAGGGGTAAAAAATCTCCTTCTGGTGAAGGAGCTCCGGTAACTACAGTAACTAAAACTACGGTATCGCCAAAACAAGCTTTTACCGCCATATTTGTCATATTGGCTAGGAGGCCTGTTTCTAAACTAAGCTTTTTACCGTTCAACTCAATCTCTTTATATACTACTTTTTTATTCATTTTTTGATTTTATGGATAAATCTACAGAATTAAGAAATGCTACACTTTTCACGATCTATGCTGATACAGCTTTTAAATCATAAAGACTATACCAAATCCTAAAACTATAGAGATAACCCCTTAAATTATTACTTAATCTCTATTTCACACCCTCTAGAGGGCGAAAGTCCATCATTTATTAAGGTCTAGCTTTTCGAGCAAGGCGCCGTAGCGTTCTTCGTCTTTACGCTTTAAATAGCCAATTAAGCGTCTGCGCTTGTTGACAAGCTGTAAAAGACCTTTTCTTGAATGATTATCTTTCTTATGATTTTTTAAGTGGGAGCTTAAGTTAGTAATGCGCTCAGTGAGTACAGCAACCTGCACTTCTGGTGAACCGGTGTCGGCCTCATGAAGTTGATTAGTTTTTATTATTTTGTGCTTTTTTTCCTTGTTAAATGCCATATTCTGCTTGAAATTCTAACAAACTTTATACTTAATATCAATGACTTATATTAGGCGGAGCCCTTTGGTTCCTTACTTACTATTCCCCCTAATAAAGCCTTGGCCGCAACCAAGTCTGGTGTTAGCCCCCAAACGTTAGACGTTGAGAATACCATAAGGCTTATGCTTTGCGCTAGAGGGTCTATATAATTGATACCCCCAAATCTTGAATTCAGGTTTGTGTTGTCAATATTTATAATAGTGGCCTTTTGCATATCTTCTTTGACGTCCTCAAAAATGTTGCCAAAATCATATGGAGATTGCGCCCCCAGGGTCAATATCAGGTCAAACTCAAACCCTACAACCTCGGCCTTAACCTTAGTCCTTGGGTCAAAATCTTTGCTGATAGGTGCTAGCATAAGATTTAAAACCTCCTTGTCTGTAGAGTAGTGAACTTTAGAAGCCTGTGTTCCGGCGTAGTCAATAGAAACTACCAACTTTCGGGTTTTAACTTCCTGAGTTATTTGTTCTGGTTTTAATAAATTTTCGGTCCCGTCCGGTAATTTACCTGGATATATTATAAAAACCTGCTTTTCTCTAACTTTTAGCATGTGATAAAGTGCAGCTGCAGCACAAAACGCATCGGCCCCAGCAACCTTTGAAGGAAGTATAGCGATGCTTTTAGCATTTTGTATAAGCTCAGATATCTTATTTTTATTTTGTTCTTTAGCTTGCTCTTGTTCAGGCATTTTTTTAATAACTTTTTTTGGGCGGAAAAATTTAATATTTAGTGAACTACTACGTGTCAAAGCGCGTAGCACCTACAATATGCGCTTTGCGCGAACATTGTAGCGAGGGGATTATACTATATTTATGCTATAGGGTCAATTACTAAAAGCTAGCTACCGGTAACCTCTACCCACAAATCCTTGGTAGCTTGCGGAAAATCAGGCCTTAACAAAATACCGCATTCTTTGCCTTTACCCACAATCTTAACCTCATCTTTGTTTATTTTGAGTTTCCTAATAAAT
>JBPOHY010000051.1:0-4305 GCA_052035055.1 candidate division WWE3 bacterium
TATATTCTGTCGCTCCTAATGTTGCATGGAATCCACTTGAGTTTTATTTCTCATCATCTGCTTTTTATGGTAGTGGGTCAAATCTTGGTATATCTATTGCGGCAACCGGGAATGTAGGAATTAAGACAACTACATCAACAGATGCTTTAAATATTAGCGGGAGTTTATCAATGATTTCTGGTAGGCACAAAACAGCACAAGGGGCAGACGTAGCCAGTGCGGCCGGGGCAATTACTTTAGGCAGCGATGGGAACGTATTTGAAATAACCGGAACCAATTCAATCACAGCCATTGTAAATACTAGCTGGCAGAACGGGGCAACGATTACGCTTCTATTCACTTCCACCGCTACCCTCACAGATGGAACAGCTAACAGCGGTACGTCAATCGGTTTTGAGTTGGCAGGTAACGCAAACTTCACGGCTTCGGCTGATGATGTTATTACCCTTGTACTATCTGAAATAGGAGGTACGCAAAGATGGAGAGAGGTTTCAAGATCAGTAAATTAATATGAATAATTAAAGTAAGATGATTCACGTTAAGGCACAACACGCAATCGAGGCTATGTTAATCGGGATAGGGTTATTACAGCCAATTTCCATTATAGTTTTAGCCCTCCCTGGGGCATTGTATTACATATCAATGCTGAAAATGAACGTGGTGAACAAGTATCACGGCGGCAGTTGGAAACAGTATTTTAAATCAATATTTAAGTTATGACAGCGTGGCAAAAAATTACAAAGAGTGATATCAGGAACATCTTAGCGGTTATTTCCGTTGTAGGGTGTTTTGTATTAATGTACTTACTGATTATCACACCGATACCAGCAATGAATAAAGATATTGTTTTAACTGCCTTAGGCTTTGTGTTTGGCGGGTTGCTCGGTGGTGTATCAGGATTCTATTTCGGTGCTTCAAAAACAGACACAAAAAAAGAAGATGAAGTTTAAAAACATTGTATTCGTATTAGGGCTTACTCTTATGCTCTGCATGATGATGCTCGGCTGGTGTTCATGCACCACTACCAAAAATGTAGTAAAAGAGAAAATAATTATTGACAGTTTGCGGGTCGAAAATTTGGTAGATAGTGTAAAGGTTCTTACTTTAGAGAACGAGAAACTGCAATCAGAAATTCGGGAGTTAGTTTATTCAGGTGTTGTTTTCGACACTACCAGAATAACAGACACGGTGACCAATACCGTCATTATTCGCCCCGATGGATCAATAGAGGCAACAGGACGTATAAAGTCTGCCTATTCAACTATTGACAAGTTAACTAAAACAATTAAAGAACTGTATCGTATCAACGACAGCTTAAGGCTTGTTAAACAACAGGTCAAAACTGAAACGAAGTACGTAAAGGACACGAAGGAGAAAGAGGTTAAGCGGAGTTTCTTTCCGCTGATACTGGTAATTATCGCAGCAGGGTGTCTGCTGTTTTGGTTACTTAAAAAAACAAAATAAAATATGAAAAGAAAACATATTTCGTTAGTTGCACTTGGATGCTCGATTTTAAACTGCGTATCCGATTCGTTCAGCGGCAATACTAGCGGTTTTTTAGGATGGCTTTGCGCATCGCTTTTATGGGTAGGAATTATAATTGATGAATATAAGAGTAAGCCCACACCCTGACAAAACAAAATAAAAAACAGGTATACCCTGACAAATTAAATAATATGAAATTAAAACCTATTCTTATCGTCTTTGCCGTTGTTGCGGTTGCTATCGTTGGTCTGACAATCGGCATCACTCAATCAAAATCATTCGAGGTAACGCATCACCCTGAGGTGAAGCAGGAAGTAACTAAGGACGGCAGATATACCGCTGGTTCCCCTGAGATTTACAAAGTAAATATTTCAAAGTCGTTAGCTTGGAGGCTGACCAAAAAGAACACAGCCGTTTGGCTATTTCTGGGGATTGGTTTATTAATCGCCGCCGGTTTATTTATTGCCGCTGTTGATATTGGCTATATCAACTTTAAAGCCGGTGATAATTCGGGCAGTTACATTGCCTTTGCGATGATTTGCGCTGGCTTCGCTTGTTACTTAGCAGCTTATTCCTCTGCCTTCGCCAACAACTTTAAAGAACTAACCCCTGAAGAATACAACGCTGTAAAGGACAATCAGAAAGCGATGGAGAACTTATTCAGGCAAACAGATTATATCAGATAAAACTACAAACATGAAAAATGAGTTGTTGGAATTAATTGAATTAGTTAAAGCCATTGCGATAGAACAAGGAACCAGGGAGTTTAGTGGAATTACATGGTGTACGGAAATACTAACTAAGCTAGATAGGATTAGTCAGTCAATTTCCGAAAAGGGATGATCTACATCATAGCATACTGCCTTACCTGCATCTGTCTGGCCGCTGATAACGCAGACCGCATAAGAAACGGAAAGCGGATATTCCACGGCTTAAACGGTTCACTTCATGTAGCCGCTGCCGGTATGGTTTGGTACTTGTCGGGATTAGTTGACGCTATTAGTTTGCTCTTTGCGGTTCGGGTGGTGTTTGATTTGTCGCTAAACCTGTTCAGGGGGAAGGGACTTTTTTACACCCCACTAAAGCCACAGAGCAAAGTAGATCAGTTTGAAAACTGGTTATTCAGGAGCAAGGAGGTAGCGGTTATTTTCGAGGTTTCGGCTTTTGTTATTCTGAGGTTTGTATAACCCGCCACAAGTCTTTTAAATTCTCACTTATGGATTATTATAATCTAAAGAAGATCCCCCAACTTTCAGCACCTTACCCACCGTTCACTAAAAAGGTTACATCTAAAAAAGTAAAACTATTGCAAGGATGATGACAGATGCACAAATAATCGCTAAGTACGGCCAACCAGGTGACCCGGACAATATCACCACCTTAGTCCTCCCTTACCCAATGCGGATAGCGTGGGACACATCAAAGACGGTTACAAAGATTCAATGCCATAAGTTGATTAAGGATAGGCTGGAGAAAGTCTTTAATGACCTGCTGGCTCATTACGGTTATGACAAGATTAAAGAATTGGGCATTGACTTATTTGGCGGTTGCTTAAACGTCCGGCTAAAGAGGGGTAGTAAAAACAAATGGAGTACGCACGCTTGGGCTATTGCTATTGATAAAGACCCTGCGAGAAATGGGTTAAAAGTAAAGTGGGCTAATTCGCAATTCGCAAAACCCGAATACAAGCCGATGATGGATATATTCTACAAACACGGCTTTGAGAATCAGGGTAAGGAATTAGGCTTTGACGCTATGCACTTTCAGACAGCGTATTAATTAAGGTTCTTTTTAGTAACTAAAACCCATTCATGCTAAAGACAAAACGCAGGAGACTATTTTTTGATATTGAAACGTCTCCGAATATTGGCCTATTCTGGCAAGCTGGTTACAAGCAAAAGATAGACTATTCAAACATCATAACAGAGCGGGCGATAATCTGCATCTGTTATAAATGGGAGGATGAAAAAGAAGTCAGATTTTTGACATGGGATAAGAAAAAGAATGACAAGGCAATGCTTCAAAAGTTTGTCCATGTAGCGAATACCGCTGATGAACTGGTAGGGCATAACGGGGATAAATTCGACTTAGCCTGGATTCGGACAAGGTGTTTGTTTCATAGTCTGGATATGCTGCCCAATTATACCACCATTGATACCCTGAAAGTCTCCCGGCAAAAGTTCCGTTTCAACTCAAATCGTCTCAATTATATAGCCCAATTCTTAGGCATCGGATCAAAACTAAAGACAGAGTTTGACCTTTGGAAACAGGTGCTTTTAGAGAACGACAGAAAGGCTCTTGATCGGATGGTAAGGTATTGTCAGGAAGATGTAAGGCTGCTGGAGAAAGTATTTACCAGACTGAAAAACCACTATCCACATAAAACCCACTACGGGGTGGTATTTAATCAAGATCGGGGAAGCTGCCCGGAATGTGGTTCAGAGGATCTGGTTAAAAACAAACGTAATATAATGGCTTCGGGACGGGTGATGATTCAGTATAAATGTAAAACATGCGGAAAGACACACAGCAAAGCAGAACCTAAAATATCTGCATGAGTAAAACACTGGATATTGTTATCAGCGACCTAAAAGACCGGGAATTAAAAGGGTTAAGGGAATATGGGGTAACTGTTGACCGTGACGATTACACCCTCCTAGATTGGCTCACAGAAGCCTATCAAGAGACATTAGATAACGCATTGTATTTACAAAAGGCAATACAAGAAGAAAAAAAGAGACTATGCCAGATATAGCAATGTGTAAGGGTGCCGGATGCCCGCTAAAAGAAAACTGTTACCGGGCGATGGCTATGCCTAGT
>JBPOHY010000191.1:0-2385 GCA_052035055.1 candidate division WWE3 bacterium
TAAAGTTCAGCTTGACTTATGCACCAAGCTTGCTATACTTTAGACTGAATCAGTTACTTCAGTAATTGAGATATGTTCAAGCCACTAACTGTATAAATTTATATCAAAATATGCAAAAACCTATAAATTATCGTAAAAAATTTCCAGATTTATTTAAAAAACCCATTTTTGACGACACTCTTCTAAAAACATTGAAAAAACTAGGGTTATCGGATACCCAGGCCAAAGACCAGGGCTTTATACAAGTAGCACCTAGTATTAAAAATGGCCCTTTAATGCTGCCTTCCTATTGGGTTCATTCTGACGACATGCCTAGATTAGAAGAAAAAGTTGCAGGTCTGCAAAAAGCTGTTGCAAAATTAGAAGTGGTTAAACATATTACAAAAGCTGTTGGGCTATTACAAAATTCATTTAAATCAACAATAGATGCTAAATCAATTGAAAATAGTCAATTGAAGCAATTTGTAGAGGGTTTGGTTGCCAAACACGCTGGAACTACTCTCCCTGTTGACGCAGTTGCGTCTTTTTTAGCGTGGGTGTTACGAGAAGAGTTGGGGCTGACTCAGGTAAATGCCATATACATCTCAAAGAAAGTGTTTTTACACATAGAAGGCATTTCTGTTGAAATGGCTCCTGATATCTTTTTAGACGCATTATTGGCAGGAGACCTTAAAGAAAAAGTGCTTGCAGCTATTTCTATTAAAGACCAAGAAGTTCAAGACCTTTGCCAATATTGGGATGCTGAACGGCCTTCTTGGTTTTCATCTAAGGACTTGCAAAAGTGGGCTTGGACAAAGGTGTGGCATCCAGCTAGCGCTACAACACACCCTTTGATGGGGCACACAGTTTATGGCATATTACTCAAGAAAAGTGTTGTACATTTTGAAGAGATTGATAAATCTTTAATTATTAGCTGCCATACCGCTATTTGTAATGAAGCGTGGAAATATACAGATGTTGAGAAGTTGATTAAGGACAAACCTGTTATTTTACAAAAAGTTGCAAAACAAGAAATGTCCCAATTAATTTCGGACCTTATTGCGGAAGAAAACGCAGAATTCTTAGATAAATTAGGTATTGACAGCACTAGATGGGCAGGGCTAGTTAAAACAGCAGTTGAAAAAGTTTGCGTGTCTAAGTTTAATCCTGAGGACCAAAAGCCGTTGATTAAGAACATGCTTAAAGAACTTATCAAGGAAGAATTTAACTTGGTTTGTGCACAACGGTGTCTTAAAGAATTACCTTCACATTTAAAAGACTATTATCCTTTGGCTAGGTCTTTGCATAGAGAAATTGTTTTTATAGTGGGGCCAACTAATAGTGGTAAAACGTATGAAGCTGTAAATGAGTTGGCTCGGGCGCGTTGCGGGGTTTATTTGGGTCCTTTGCGGCTGTTGGCGCTAGAGATACGAGATACTTTAATTGAAAAAGGTGTGCCTACTTCATTACTAACCGGTGAGCAAGTTGAATCTGTACCGGGGGCGGAGCACACATCGTCTACAATTGAAATGTTGAATTATTCAAGGTCTGTTGATGTAGCTGTAGTGGATGAAGTGCAGATGATTGGAGACCCTCAAAGAGGTTCTGCTTGGCTGCATGCAATTTTAGGGGTGCCCGCAAAAAAAGTATTTCTTATAGGGTCTCCTGAAGCTAAAGATGTCATAATGGCATTGCTCAAAGGATTAAATGAAAAAGTAACAGTGATTGAAAAGGCTCGGCTTAATCCATTACGCGTGCTACCTAGACCTACTCCAATGAGCCAAATCCCAGAGCAATCTGCATTAATCGCTTTTTCTAGAAAAGAGGTTTTGTTGTTAGCTCAAAAATTAAAGGCAAGCGGTCGTACTGTATCTGTGATTTATGGGTCATTGCCCCCAGAAGTTAGGAGAAAACAATCTGAGTTGTTTTCAAGTGGTAAAAATGAACTATTGGTCGCTACTGATGCAATCGGGCTAGGGCTCAATTTACCTATAGAAGGCGTTTATTTTACAACAAGCGAAAAATGGAATGGGCAAGAGGTCGAGAAAATTGACCCGCATTTGGTCTGGCAAATAGCTGGCAGGTCCGGCAGATTTGGCCATTTTAAAGAAGGGTTGGTGGGGGCAATAGCTTCCGATACTTTGTCTTTCATCAAGAATTGTCTTAGTCAACGACCAGAGCCTGTAGAAGAGCGATATTATTGTAATTTAACATTTCCTATCGCAGAAAAAATCGCATCCCACATAGGGTCTAGTTCACTTGAACATATTTTGAAATTTTATTCAAAATATATGCAGCTTGACGCACAAATTTTGCCTGTTGTTACAGAGGACCAAATCCATTTGGCAAAAATGTTGGATAGGCATACGCTAAGCTTGGCGGAAAAATTGTTGTTGAGTAACGCTC
>JBPOHY010000209.1:0-6156 GCA_052035055.1 candidate division WWE3 bacterium
GTTTAGGAAACAGAAGTTGACGGACATCGCGCCAAAAATAACCACAGATTTAAAAAAAGCCAGCATAGCGGTTAATGGAATGCACTGTGCTAGCTGTGCCGCGATAATAGAAAAAACGCTAAAAAAACAAGACGGCGTAGCTAGTTGCCAAGTGAATTACGGCACAGAAAAAGCACAAATCGAATACGATTCAACAAAAACCACCCTCAACGAATTGAGCAAAAAAGTAGAACCATTTGGGTACACACTTGCCATACCTGAGGACGCCGGCATGCAGGGGATGGATCACTCAGCTCATCTGGGTACAAACCAGCCAGTAGAGGACAAACTAAAAGAATTGAGAGGCTTAAGAACAAAGGTTTTAATATCAATGCCCCTAATAGTCTTTAGCCTTGTCTTTATGGCTTGGGACATGCTTGGCATGTATATGATTATTCCGGAGATGTCATCTGTGACAATGGAATTTTTTCACCATATATTACCTTTACTCGCTACATATACTCTTTTTGTTACGGGCACGCCTTACCTTGCAGGCATCGGAAGATTCATAAAATACCGCGTAGCCAACATGGACACATTAGTGGGAATTGGTACTGCAACAGCATACTTATACAGCGTATTCGTTTCGGCCTTTGAAGAACCTCTAAAAAACATACTGGATACAAAAGCTACTTATTACGACGTAACAATTATCGTAATTGGATTTATAACACTGGGAAAATATCTTGAGGCAAAGTCTAAACTAAAAACGGGACAAGCTATTGAAAAACTCATTAATTTGCAGGCAAAAACAGCACTAGTCGAAAGAAACGGCGAGCGACTTGAAATACCTATAGAGCAGCTAGTACTAAACGATGTGATTATAGTTAAGCCTGGAACAAAAATTCCTGTGGACGGCGAAATTATAGAAGGAAACTCATCCGTAGACGAATCGATGCTTACAGGGGAATCACTACCAATAGACAAAAAAGCGGGGGATCTTGTAATAGGAAGCACGATTAATAAACAGGGAACATTCAAGTTTAAGGCAACCAAAATCGGTGCAGACACGGTACTGGCACAAATAGTAAAAATGGTAGAAGAAGCGCAAGGAAGTAAGGCGCCTATTCAAAATTTAGCAGACCAAATCTCGGCAATTTTTGTTCCAATTGTGCTAGCGTTAGCAGTAGTTTCTTTGGGAGTTTGGCTAGTCGTAGGGTCAAATTACTTACCATTTAGTCAGGCCTTATCCTTAGGGCTGCTTTCGTTTGTAGGAATACTTGTAATTGCTTGCCCATGTGCTCTCGGCCTAGCGACTCCTACTGCAATCATAGTTAGTACAGGAAAAGGTGCTGAAAACGGCATTTTGGTCAAAAACGCCGAAGGACTAGAACAGCTGAGTAAAGTAAATACCGTGGTAACAGATAAAACTGGAACAATTACAAAAGGCAAACCTGAGGTCACAGACATTGTGCCATTGGGTAATTTATCAGAAAAAGATGTTTTGCAGATTCTTGGGTCTTTAGAAAACCAGTCTGAACACCCTCTAGGACAAGCCGTGGTAGAAAAGGCCATTTCTTTAAACATAAATCTAAAAGATGTAGTGGATTTTAAGAATATTGAGGGAAAAGGCGTAACAGGTAATGTGGACAACGAAACATACTATGCCGGGAATCTCAGATTGCTTACAGAGCTAAATCTTGGGGTAGACCAAGCCAAGATCGATGTTCTGACATCACAAGGAAAAACACCAGTTATTTTAACAAACACTACTCAAGCGCTTGCAATAATAGGCATAGCAGACACCTTAAAGGACAACGCCAAGGAAACTATTGCCCAGCTACATAAGTTGGGACTAAAGATAGTCTTATTAACAGGCGACAACGAAAACACCGCCAATTTTGTTGCACAACAGGCAGGGATCGACACAGTAATAGCCGAAGTACTTCCAAGCCAAAAAGCCGAAAAAATAAAAGAGCTTCAAGACCAGGGGCGAATTGTCGCTATGGTCGGGGACGGGGTAAATGACGCGCCAGCGTTGGTCCAAGCAGATGTGGGGATTGCGATGGCAACAGGAACAGATGTGGCAATAGAGTCCGCACAGATAACTTTGCTAAAGGGAGATATATCAAAACTGCTAAAGGCAATCAGGCTTTCGAGATTTACCATGACTGCGATTCGTCAAAACCTATTTTGGGCGTTTATATATAATATTGTAGGTATCCCAATTGCCGCCGGCGCGCTTTATCCATTTTTTGGTATACTCCTTAATCCAGTCTTGGCAGGACTTGCGATGGCATTTAGTAGCGTATCTGTAGTTTCTAATTCGTTGAGGTTAAAATTTAAAGCTATATGAGTAAGGTTTGCGAATTTTATGTAGAAGGAATGCATTGCGCAGCCTGCGAACTGTTAGTAGAAAGTGATTTAGCCGAACATAAACAAGTTAAAAACGTAAAGGCATCGCTAAACAATCAAAAAGTAACAGTCACAATTGATTCGGACAATTCTACTGAGGATATTAGGGCTGAGCTAAACACGCTAGTTAAAGACGCTGGGTACACGCTACACACGGCACAGCCGATATCACATAAAATAGACTACATAGAATTGGGCAAGGCGTTTTTGATATCTACGCTATTTGTAGCAGCGTTTATTTTGCTACAAAAACTAGGAATTGTTAATTTACTAAATTCCGACGAGATAACACTACCGTTTGTCTTTTTAATTGGGGTAGTAGCGTCTCTTTCTACATGCATGGCAGTTGTTGGAGGCTTAGTACTGTCTTTGTCGTCCACATACGCTAAATCTAATATAGAAAGCAGTAAGGCCCCGTTAATAAAATTTCATTTAGCTAGGCTCGTGGGCTTTTTTATACTGGGAGGGGTAATTGGCTTAATTGGTTCAGCGTTTACACTGACTACGCAATCTTCCTTTATTTTAAACTTTGTCCTTTTTGTAGTTATGCTTATCCTTGGTGTCAATCTTTTGGACATCTTTCCTTTTTTTAAGAAACTTCAAATGCGTATGCCAAAGGGTATCGGCAAAAACTTTATAAACCTAGACCCAAGCAGCTCATTTGCACCCATCATCTTAGGAGTCGCAACGTTTTTTTTACCGTGTGGATTTACACAGTCTATGCAGATACAAGCACTAGCAACAGGCGACTTTGTTAGTGGGGCGCTCACAATGCTAGTGTTTGCTTTGGGCACTCTCCCAATACTGGCATTGGTTAGTCTTGCATCGGTCAAACTGGCCAAAAGCCTACAATCCAAACTTTTCTTTAAATCTGCTGGATTTATAATTTTATTTTTTGCCATATTCAACTTTTTGGGAACATTAATTGCGGCTGGGTTGGTTAGACCTATTTTAAATTTTTAAAAAGCAAACAAGTCTCACCAATTTACTCTAGGTCTATAATGCGGTAAAATAGCGCAAAATCACAATGCAAGGAGAATACCATGTGGAATGTTCTAGTCAGGAAAGTAAAAACTTTTATTTTAGGCTTTTTTCCTATAAAACCAGCATCTTTTGAAGATTTTATTGATTTGCTTCAGCGCGAGGAATCCCCGGTAATTATCGCAAAGCCGGTCGTAGATGATCTAGACGCCCCTGAACACGAAGACATTGGAAGAGTCGGCACTCTTAAATGCATTATTGAGCTTAAAGCTATGGCCGAAAACGGACGTCCTATCCTTTGGACCCAAAACCTACCATACTTGACCCGTGTTGGGAGCACCAAAGGAGCTGCAGATCAAAAAGTGCGGGTTTCTACACAACTGAAGCACTTTGCCGAAACCGTTAAGCTTCTACAATGGATTGCCTCCGCCGTTCCTGGAATTAAAACAATATTTTTGGGAAATGGCGGCAAACCTATGGACCCCGAAATGTATGAGCAACTGTATGGCAGAGCCCTTTAACATAGATTGATTTAGCGTAAAAGTTTGAAAGTATAGTAAAACTCCCGATTAGAAGTAATTTCTGACTGGGAGTTTTTTTGCGCAAGCCTACAGACCTATAGCCTTTACAGGCACGAGGAAAGCTGGTATAATCATCAAAATTAACTTTTTATCCACGTAATATTATTTTCAAAACTCAAGTATAAGGAGCCCCTATGAAAACAGCACTGATTATGCTTTTTGCCCTACTGGTTATTCCATTTGTTGTAATGATGGAACCCTGGAAAGCCATGCTAAACATGGTAGAACCAAGTCAAGAATCATACGATGTCACATTTACAGCGTCACGATATGATTCTGCTTACGCTGTATTCCCAGAATCCGAATACACCATTTCTTTTAGTATAGGACTAGGCGAAGGGTTTGTAGATCTGGAAGCGGACGATTGGTTTGAGCGGTTGCAAAAAGAAATTGAAAATGTTTATTTGAGCGAACGGGGACTGGCTGAGAATAAATATTTCACAACCCAAATTAACATTAACAGCGGGGATGCCATTGATAAAAAGCGTGAAAAGGTTCCAGCGTACACAGTTCACGAGATTCCCTCGGTTGAGTGGTTAATGCAAAACATTACCCGCGGCGTTAGAAACCCCTTTTTGTCGGTTACAATTGATTTGCCCACAGATGGAACACTTAAAGAGGTTGTAACCCGCGAATACTACGAACAATACAGTAATAAATATCCATATGAGATGTTTGAACTGCGACCAATGCAAATCATCGCGAGCGGCCAAAAGATCAACACCATTTGGAGAATATCTGTTTTCCCGCAAGGTGAAGGAAAACCCGACTCGTACCTCGAAACTTTAGAGGACCTGCAGGAAAATGAAACCGGCCAACTCCTCTACAAATTTGCAGATGGAAAAAGATATTTGCTGATCAACCTACCAGCTGAAATGCTCACATTAAGAGCTGAAGACCTGGCAAGCGAAAACATCAATTTTACGGTGTCCACGAATGTCTTAGTCCCTTAAAGTTATTGTTTCTATAAGCCGCTAAGTACCATAAATACTACTTAGCGGCTTTTTTGTGCAAAACGAACAATACAGATGCTAAAATGCCGGTAACACAAAACTTAAGGAGGTAACATGAACGTACCCGACACGCTTATATTAGAACTATGGGAACTTATTAGACCCATTCAGCCCGAACTGGCTTTTAAACTCTTACTGGCGCTTAGAAAGCTCTTTAACACACCGCGCGAAAAGTGGTTTTGGTATCCATTTTTGCGAGCTAAAAAAACACCCGGCCTTTATAGACGGATAGTTCCAGCTAATCACACACTCGCGGTTGTGCATAAATATATAGCCGAGTGGCTAATCGCGATAGTTCCACAAGGATTTGACTACGGAAGTAGGGGAATGGGAGTCCTACCGGCAGTATTAAGACACCAAGGGGCATTATCAGGGATGAGCATAGACCTAAAATCTGCCTACGACTATGTGTCGGCTCAAAAGCTACTTGAAGCTTTTAAAAATCGCTTCCCTGATACAAATATAGAAGTTCTAAAACTGCTAACATACATCCTAACCTACGATGGATCAACTCCACAGGGGGGTATAGCAACAGGACCGGCTTTTAACCTAGTAATTTCACAAACAGACGAGCGGTGGGTGAGACTGGCCAGCAAATATCCGACATTTGCTATAACAAGATATATTGATGACCTATTGATTACCTTTAGGGTACCAGGAACCAGAATCGACTTTGACACTTTGGATAAACAGATAAGAAATATTGCACTAATCGGTGGATTTGAAGTTAAAAAAACAAATATATTTTTGACGGAACCTTTTGACTACCTAGGTGTCAGGATTTATAAGGATATGTTAGAGCTGTCTAAAGATCAAACTCAAAAAGTACTGGGTTTACTAAACGAAGCGCTAAAAAGTCCTGTACCAATTCTATATAAAAATAAGGTTGGGCATTCATTAGGTTGGGTAAAACAGGTTTTTAAGAATAATAAAGACATCTCTCCCAACAATGCATTGATTCTTACAGCCTACAAAAGCTATTACGACCGCCTAGGTGACGCACCATCTAGTTTAAGTGAACTGTTAAATTACAAGTTTTAACATAGCCCTCTACAGAATAATTCTTAGGGGGCATCTTTTTTACCATTCACTTTACATAAAGCCGCACACCGCCAATAGACTTTCCCTCTTTCCAGTTTGGTAGCTTATATACATTCGAAAGTATACGCGAACCTACTTTTGCCTCA
>JBPOHY010000046.1:0-5053 GCA_052035055.1 candidate division WWE3 bacterium
AACCTTAATAAATACATCACGGATACTAACAACGGTTTTAAAATCATCGAGAGGCATATCAAATACGTAAAACCGTCGCCTATTACACCATCCAATCCTGATAGAGGCATCCAACTCACTGGGTCGCGCAATACAGTAAAATGCTTTTGTTTTAGCGCCAAGAAACACTAACGGATGGTCATGCAGTGCCTGCAACAACAAAGAGATTGGCATGTTCTGATGATAAGTCGGATAGCCTTCAATATCATGCGCAGATCGATAAGCCTCAATGCCTTCCACTACGTCAAAGCTGGGTATTTCTACCACCTGTTCCAACATACTTGCTTCGTTACAGTTCTTTAGCTGTTCCTGAAGATCTGCTTTTTGACGTTGTAACTTTGTAACCAAGTAGTAAAAGCTTCCAATTATGAGCATAAGCAAAACTATACAAACAGCAGCCACTACAATTGCAAAGTGGGGCAATGCATACATAAATCACACTCCTTTATAGATTAGACTCTGGTTTCTATGTGCCTTCTGGCATAGCTTTTCATACCAGCCAGATATTTTTCAAAGCGTTTAGTAGCTTTCTCAGTAGAATCTATATACGTACCATTAGTATATATATATTCCTTCAAGCTACCCATACGCTCGTATTTGAGAAATTCGGACACAGCTAAAACCAGCACGTAGCCATGATTAATCGACTGGACACCAATGCACACCTCGTCCCTTTCTAAGTACATTAAAGTAATCAGAATAAGACCTTTTGCTCCAAAAAGCGCTAGTGGGTGTAAGTCCTTTACAATTTCCAAAGCCACAGCAGTTGGCGTGTTGAATGCATAAGTTGGATAATTGTGCCTATCAATCTTTGCTTTATAGTAACCAGGTGAGGTTTTAACATCCTCCACAGGGACTGCCTCCGAACGAGCATCCTCAAGGCGCTTAAGCAAACCAGCATTTAGGCGACGCTCCCTCCAGTATAAAAATAAAACCACTACGGTAGCCACTGCAAAAAGTAGCAGGACTCTAAAAAGAATAAAATTAATCAGTTCCATACCAGCTCCTTTGTTCTGACAGAACGTCGTTATTTATTGACGGTATTTTATCATATGGATATACTAAATATAAATGATTGTGGATTTAGGCAGTCTTAGCATCAAGAGCATCATTACTGCTAACTTGGCTCAAATCCAAGGTTTCTATTTCTTCTGACTTTTCTTGTGCAAGCGGGTTTTTCCAACTAGAGTAATCGCAATCGGGATAACGGCTACATCCAAAAAACTCACGCCTTTTTGCTTTTTTTATCACCACTTCTCCCTCAATGCATTTAGGACACTTCATGCCAATTTTATCCAAATAGGGCTTGGTAGTCTTGCATTTAGGATAATTACTGCAAGCCAAAAATTTACCAAACCTTCCCTTTTTTAATACATACATGCCGGTTTCACAAACTTCGCATTTACCAAAGTCTGTAATTTCGTTGCCTTCTGCGTCTCTAGGAATATCCTGCTCCAAAGGCCTTGCATACTCACAGTCCGGATAATTGGAACAGCTTACAAACTTGCCATATTTCCCCAGCTTGTATACCAACTCCTTGCCACAATCCGGACACTTTTCCCCAACATCGCCCAAGTTTGTAACATCTTGTTTATGTAATTCCTTGTCTTTAGCAATTACAATTTTCTCGAAGGGCGTATAAAATTCGCGTATAACCGGAACCCACTGCTTTTTATCCTCGGCTATAGCATCAAGGTCCTCCTCCATACCAGCAGTAAACTTGTAATCAACAATATTAGAAAAATGCTTTATAAGAAGATCCGTGACAACAAATGCCACATCAGTCGGCTTGTAATATCTACCATCTTTTTCTACATACCCACGGGCTTGAATGGTAGAAAGGGTTGGAGCGTATGTAGAGGGCCTACCAATACCCATCTCTTCTAACTCTTTTATCAAGGTTGCGTCAGAATATCTAGCGGGAGGTTGAGTAAAGTGTTGCTCCATTAGCGTGTCTAAGAGCTTGAGATCATCCTTTTCTTTAACATCGGGCAAAACGGTTATTTGTTCTCCATCGCCGTTCATACCTAGCTTTTTGCCTAAAGCCAACCAACCTTCAAACTTTATAACAGATCCCGAAGCTCTAAATTCATATCCATTACTAGACCCTACTATAATAGTAGTTTGATCGTACACTGCGGGTAGCATTTGGGACTCTACTGCCCTCTTATAGATAAGTAAATAGACTTTTTGCTCCTCGACAGTGTCCAAATCCAACGGTAGTGTATTTAAATCTGTGGGACGGATTGCTTCGTGGGCCTCCTGAGCGTTGGCGCTTTTGGTCTTATACTCAATTGGCACCTCTGGCAAAAGCCTTTTACCATAATGCTTTGCCACGTGTTCGTGTACAGCGGACAAGAACTGTGGGGATAGATTTAAGGAGTCCGTTCTATGGTAAGTAATCAAACCCTTTTCAAAAAGTTTTTGCGCAACGCTCATAGTTTTTTTGGCAGGGAAACCAAAGACATTTGCTGCCACTTGTTGCAGGGTGGAGGTCTTTAGCGGCGGCGATGGATTTCTTTTACGCTCCGATTTTTTAACCTCGGTAACACTAAACGTTGTATCGTCTTTTAAAATATCTGATTTAATTTCGGCCGATTGTTCCTGATTACTTATCTCAAGCTTTTTGCCATCCTTTTTGTCAAGCTCGGCTTTAAATTTTTCTTTAGATTTTGTTTCAAAGTCTACATCACAAGACCAATACTCAACCGGCACAAAGGCGTCACGCTCTCGTTCTTTTTCGACCACAAGTCTAACAGCAACACTTTGCACACGACCGGCAGAAAGACCAAATCTAACTTTTTTCCACAATAGCGGCGACAGCTTATAACCAACCAACCTGTCTAGGACCCTACGCGCCTGCTGGGCATCAACCAGATGCATATCTAGCTTACCTGGATGCTCAAAGGCGGCATTAATTGCATCCTTTGTTAATTCATGAAAAACCACTCTCTCAAAAGGCTTAATATCTTTTTTTGCTTTTGGAGTTAAAAGCTCGCGTAGATGCCATGCAATCGCCTCCCCTTCCCTATCCGGGTCTGTAGCTAACACAATGGAATCTGCAGTTTTTGCGCACTTTTTTAAATCTGCGATCGCTTTTTTTGCTTTTTCTACTGGAACATATTCGGGCGCAAAATCGTGTTCAACGTCTATACCTAAACCACTTTTTGGGAGGTCTCTAATGTGCCCCATGGAAGCCTTTATTTCGTATGACTTATCAAGAATTTTAGAAAGGGTTTTCGCCTTAGTTGGTGATTCTACAATTACTAATTTTGACATTTTATTCCGGTTAATGTGTGAACGGACAGACCGCCAACTAGCTAAGAATTACATGAAGATAAGTATTTGTCAAAAAAGATGGGCGCAGTACCTTTGCTAAAAGATATATGCGCCCATGTACTAAAAGTTAAATAACACAATGCTGAATGCCTGCAAAGTTGGAACTAAATTATCCTCCGGTATACCAAACCAATACATAAGTTTTTTTACGGCAAGCCAGGCAAGCACTCGAATTAACCAAGTGACAGACCCTACAGTCAAAACCATAAACACAACCATTAACCCTACTGCAAAAAACTCTAGAAACTGGTTTTTTAATTTCTGTATGGGCATATTAGCCAACCTCACCATAATGCTTAAAATATGGATCATCTGTAACAAACCGCCCAAAAATAGTATTAGCAAAAAGCTGTAATATACAGCTCTATTAATGCTAAAGCTAGGAAACATAGCCTCAAACATCGTTATAGAAACAACAAAAAGTGCTGCGAGTAGCACTTTTAAAAGAACTTTACTGGTATCTGGCATAGGCAAGTCTCCTCGTTATTGGAAGTATTATTGTCATGCATTGTATCAAAGGTTGTTTAGATTGGAAAATAAAGTGTATAAAAACGTTCGCAGCCAGGTTCGGGGTATATTAGTATTCTAATATGTGTCCGAAACCTGGCTGTATTATGTAAGCGCTTTTTAGCTTTAGGGAAGATCGCCTGCGGCTAAAAGAACAACTTCCATAGTGACTATTACCTCGGCATTCGGATTTGAAATTCCAAGAGTAATAGGGAGACAATTCTGGCTCAGGTCAAAATTTGCATAGCCGGAGCTTTCAAAATTACCATTTGTATCAGGAGCCGCAGCACACTTGGCGGGGTCATTACCCTGTAAGCCAGTGAGCGTGTAAGGAACTCCAGATAATAAGTCCAGGGTATTGACATCAGCATTCCAGATCTCACCCGGCAAAGTGTTTGCGCCTGCGGTGATAACATAGGAAACTTTTATACAAATCCCCTCTGGGCATGAAAAACTGGAATCTTGTGGGACAAAATCCGTGTTACTCCAGTGAGAGCTTTCCCACATATCTTCCGTTGAAACATTCCCCGAAGAAACTGCCGCTGCTTGGCTGTTTTGAGCTTCAAAACCTGCAGCAATTCGCTCCAAGTAAGGCTGGGCGAAGGGAGCAATTAAAATTAGTGTCCCAAAGACCAGCGTCAAAAAAGCCCCCATGAAGAAGATAAATTTTACAGTATTGTTGTTGCTTTCGTTCATCATATACTCCTTTTGTTAACTACATTTCTAAGATTTTTGTATGATTCAATATTACTATAGGTTACAGATATTGTCCAGCGGCATGACCTAACTTTCCCCCGCTGCGACAACAAAAAAACACCTAGGTTTAGAGCTGTCACTGCAACCATAGCAAAGATTGTATAAATTCTATCACTTTTCTGTGATTTTCCAACTGCCATGGGTTTAGAAAAGAATCCTAGACTAATTACAATAGCTAACTGCGCGTGCTAAAATTCACGACAAAACTAACAAAGGAGAGTGCTATGAGAAACTACAATTCCCCCGAAGAAATAAAGCTTGAGTTTACGCACAAGCGAGCACATTACACTGTCGTTGTGCCAACAAGTATGTTTGAAGGAGATAGATTTGCTAGATTTTTTGCAGGCACTATCTTAGCGTACTCACAGACTTTTCTTCTTACGGTTGATGTGACTAATCGCCAAGTTGTAAA
>JBPOHY010000168.1:0-4508 GCA_052035055.1 candidate division WWE3 bacterium
CACTTACAACACTCCCTATAAGTATCAGGCGGAATTCCAGCTTGCAGAGAAACTCGCTAGCACTAATAACTTAGGTTTGTGGTCTGCCAACACCTGCGCTGGAGATACCACTAGTGCTTTGACTCCAATAATTTTAACTTTGCCAAGTGCTTCCTCTGGATCTTATACGTGTGATTGTAGTAAGGTGTGCGCGGCAATGAGTTCTTGTGCAGAAGCGCAATATCAGCTAAATAACTGTGGTTGTGCAGCAAGAGATGCGGACAAGGATGGTATCGCTTGTGATGTGGACTGTCAGTAAAACCCACGATTCTGTGTTAACATCTATACTAGGGATAGCAGCTTTATAATTTTATGTCTTTAGTTTTTCTATCAAATTCCACACATGATGCGGTCATTAGATCCTCTGCATCTACATATAACCCAGCTGAACTGAGTAATCTTGGATTGGAAATTACGCTGAATCTGAGCAGTCAGAAAAATCGATTTGTTGGTCCAGCCAGTACACCAGTTTATCCGGAAATAGTTGTATGGAGACCGGATTATAAGGGAGCGGATACAGGGCAGGCAGTAATTGTCGAAGCTATTGAAACAGCAGCAACTATAAATTTAAACTCTGAGAAGTGGCGTATTCTATCATCCTTAGGTATTCAATTTAACTTAGTAATACCAGAGAAAGAGTTACAAAACCTTAAGCGACTACTAGCAGATAACAGTATTTCCAGTGTTAATATTCAGACCTATAGATTTATCCCTACACAAAACAAGTATATATTTACGAGTGAAAAGTCCTGATAATGGCAAAAATTCGCGAACTATCAGCAGTCCCTTCTTCTCCACCCAGCCTTACGCCTGAAAATGGCAACAAATCTGCTGTTCCAGGTGCTAACCAGGACACTGCCACTGGAGCTAGTGTCTCCCCAGGTCAGTTTAACTTTATGCAAGGCCTAATTGTTGGGGTTCTTGTTGTGTTTCTTATAGGATTTATACAGTTATTGGTTGTCTATTATTCAATGGTACACACATCATTCAAAGATTATAAGGATACTTTAAGAAAATACGAGGATGATAGATATCACGAACTTAGGAATAGAATCGATTTTTTAGAAAGCCAAAAATTTGAAACTTCAACTGCTCCAGAAGCTGGACTAAACGCGTTGCCGGAATAGTCATGGGCTGTTGAATCGAATTATCCTTTAAAAGAAATTACCATCCATTAGTACCCCTCTAAAGGAATTCATATCTTATTGTTGGTCTGGGTGGAGTGCCTCGGTCACTGTTCATTTCCTTCTGGAAATGACGTCGACCCCGCCTCCTTCGCCTTCGCTTAGTCCGGCATTATACAAAAAAAAGTTTGTTAACCACATCGCGTTGCACTGTGATTACCAAACTTTTCTGGTCGGGGTGGAGTGACTCGAACACTCGACCTCACGGTCCCAAACCGCGCACTCTACCAACTGAGCTACACCCCGAGATACTCATCGGGGTGGTAGCGAGCGAAGCAAGCGTCGCACCCCGTAGTGAACATAGTAAACGAAGGGCGTGCAAGTTTTACACACCCGCTAATTGAAATAAGGCTTTTCGCCTCATTCAACTAACCAGTGAGATTCTAGCATAAATACGTTAAATTATCTGGGATTTTTTTCTCAAAAAGCGCGCTAGGCTCTACTTTTGCTCTATCCTATTCTACTAAACCCACACATATATTAGTTGCTTTTGTTTGAATACCCACTCCATAACACTTACAGCCAATGCCACATGGTTTGGTAAAGTACTTTACCGCAAAAAATACTATTATCAGTATCACAAGTATGTCCATAAATTTGCTCATTTTTTCAAAAAACTTATTATCCTTCATGCCTTTACTTTGCTAATACTTTACAGCTCCGGAATCCAAACACCCAGCGCTATATCTAAGGGGTCCGATTCATATACCAAACGCTTATTATTAATTAGGTCTATCATGTGGAGCTTTATTGTGTAGGTGCACGTATCGTTTAGATTACAAACAGGTACATCCTCTGCCTTCTTATCAAAATTTCGTGAAAATTCAGTTACAACGAGTAGGTCATTACTCAAAAAATATCCCCTATCAAAGTAGCAGTTGGCTCTTTCGGAACAGTCTACTATTCGTGCGTCTACAATTTTGTCTTCTTTAAGTCCGTACAATTGAACCTCGTTGGGTTTGTAGCCGTCACGTCCAATATTTCGATAGTCGATAAAAATCTCTTCGCTTGGGGAAAATGCTACTCCCTTGATTGGTTTGGCATCCTCACCTTCAATCACTTCTTGCTGTCTCGAAAGTATTTTAGCTTCATATTCTTCTTTTTTACCTGGTTCATCTATCGAGTTTATTCGAATCCATTTTGTGTTGTATATCTCGTTTTCTTCTAATAACTCAAACTCATCGGCTTCTATATCGGTGAGACCTTTGTTTTTTAAATTGGTAATCCATCGATGGAATCCCTTATTTTCATCTACCTTTGCGGGAAGTTTTGTTTTGTCTACGGACCGTTGTTTGTGCAAATTCATACCTGCCCCAACAAAAGTTAGTAGTACAACAAGGCATAAAATGAGCAAATCAACCGTTTTTCTTGTTTGCATGATTTAGATTATAGTGAATAGTTGCCGTATAAGTACAACATTTGATTGCAAAGTATGCAGGTACTTTCTTGCGACACATTTTGTGTAGGGATTTTTGTAACTGCCGATTCAAATAAATTTGCCCAAAAACTACCAAATTTTGGCTGTACTACTTGATAGTCACTGCCTGGTACTCCAGCCAAATCTGCAAGTTGTGCGTATGCTTCTTGCCTATTTGCTTCGGAATCTATTAGTTTAAGTTCCCTTGCCTGTACATTGTCGTAAACTAGTGCGCCTATGGTTTCTTTTATTGTAGATTCTTCGATTTTTCTGAAATCAGCTACATGTTGCACAAATTCTTCGTATTGGTTATTAACAGCACTTTGCAGGCTTTTTTTTGCCCGCTCAGATAATGGTTGGAATGGATCGCCCATATCTTTATCAAATCCGGCTGTAATGTTTGTTGAGGTTATTCCGCCACTGGTTGTAACTGAACCACTAAAGTTACTTTCTGCAACCACATCGCTATACTCTTTGAATGGCCCGATGATTACTCCTATACTTCCGGTTAAACTACCGGCATCGGCTAATATTTTGTCAGCCGGTACTGCCGCCCAGTATGCTCCAGATGCGCCCAATCCCGAAATGTGTGCAATCACAGGTTTATTAGTTTGTTTCTTATACTCTATAACTGCATCCGATATTGCGTTGGCGCCAGCGATCGTGCCTCCTGGAGAGTTGATTTCTAAAACAATACCTTTGATATTTGTATCCTTGGCTGCTTCTGTAATTGTATTTTTGATTTCATAACCGTAGGTATAACTTGATAAGAAAAAGTTTAGTGGATCAGTTGTCTCGCGAGCAGCTAATATTACGCCCTCGACGGATATTTTTAAAAATTTATTGGTGCTGGTTTTTGTGCCTTCCACATACGTATAGCCCATTTTATCTTCGGTTTTTGTCGCATTCGCTGTTTTAGCTATACCCGTGACGGCTTTTGATATTAAAAAAATTATGAGCGTGGAAAATGTTAAAAAAAGCCCAACTACAATTAAACACGACGTGGTAAATGTTGCAAAAATCGGATATTCCGAAAAAAACTTCCGCATATACTTATGTTAACACACCTATATCTTAAAAAAATCGAGAGTGCAGGAAATGGGTTTTAAACCTGCACTCTCATAAATGGCTACAAACATTCTGCGCATACCACACATACACCATGGTTATAAGCGTTGTGAATCGCAGCATAGTCTTTTTCTGTGTTTGGGTTAGACTCATGAAAGGTTAGCGCGCATTGTTCACACTGGATCCAACCACTTGCCGACTTCCATTCCGTTGACTGTGTATCTACTTTATTTACTTCTGCACAGTAAGGACATATCACATTTTTCATCTATATCTCCTTTAGCTCAAAGCTTTTTGTGTCTTTTAGGTTTGCCAATACTCGTAAGCCAAATAGTACCGGCGCACACAAATAAAATTACTGCCAATGGTACCATAAGTTGTGCCATGGTGGACTCCTATTTTTCTCCTTGGTTGAATAGTTAAAAACTTAGTCGTCAAATGCTATCATTACCCACGATGTCCGAATTATTTGGAGACCTATTTAAAAGACTAGCTAAGCCCCTTTTGGGATTTTTGATAAGACGCTACAACATAGATCAAGAAACTGCAGAAGAAATTGCCCAAGAAACCTGGTTAGCAGCATACAAGAGTTATAGTACTTTTCAGAGTAAGAGTAAGTTTTTTACGTGGTTGTGCAAGATCGCCATGTTTAAAACGGCTGATTACTACAGGAAATATGTAAACAAGAATTCTGGCTTAGTATCGCCGACTCTAGACGTACTTAATAGTTTAGTATCGCCGACTTTGAACCCCGAGGAAGAATTAGTTTTGGTGGAGTTGCGTAACAACGTGGGGAAGTG
>JBPOHY010000127.1:0-3754 GCA_052035055.1 candidate division WWE3 bacterium
TGTCGAATAAACTTCTAATCATAAGAACCTGGAGGATCAAATGAAAGTCAATTTAACTGATGCAACTGTTTCCGCAACAGACGTGGCCAGATGCTTAGAGCAGATTTTTACAAAATTTTGCCCTGTAGGCTACAGTGTCGATAAACTTAAGCTGATTCCGGACATCGAAATAAGAGAAAATTCGACCAGTATCGTTTGGTTTTTCTTAGTCTTGTATAAGAATGCAGACAAGAATATGACTGCGAAAGTTATATCTACAGACGCTACATGGATACGTACTTTCAAGGATTGGGAAGGTTTTTTTGATTCTATTAATGTGGTGAGCGACGTTCTTTCTGCGATGGTAGTTTAGTTTGCAGATAATTTAAAGGGAAACTCAGGAATGTGCACTGATTTCCCTTTTTTTTGTTTCAGTGATCGCCTAGTGCTAAGCTTAAGCTATGAATTGGTTTCTTATAGCCCTTATTGCCCCGGCAATGTGGAGCGTTACAAATTACCTAGATAAGTATCTTCTTAGTAAATATGTTAAAGGTGGGGGATTGGGAGCACTTTTAATATTTTCATCCCTAATCGGGCTTTTTTTGTTGCCTTTAATGTATGTATTTAATCCTAATGTTTTTAATCTAGCTCCATCTACAGCTTTTCTCATAGCTCTAAACGCTTTTTTTTACTTGTTGGCGGTATTGCCTTATTTTCACGCCCTGCAGTTGGGGGAAGCTTCTTATGTAGTCCCACTGTTTCAACTTACACCTGTTTTAACTTTTATACTGTCCTACTTCCTTTTAGGAGAAACTCTTACCCAACTACAAATGATAGGTGGTGGCCTAATAATGCTTGGCGCTGTTGGACTCTCGCTTGAGCTCTCTGATTCTACATCTAAAAAAGTTACATTTAGAAAAAATGTTTTTCTGTTAATGCTTTTGTCATCATTTTTATTTTCGGTAAATTTTACCGTTTTCAAGTTTTTTGCTTTAGACGCAAGTTTTTGGACTACTAGTTTTTGGGAATATGTGGGTTTTGTAATTTTTGCAGCGATCTTGCTAGTTTTTGTAAAAAAGTATCGTTTGGAATTTTTATCAATGCTCAAAGAAAACAAAATCCCTATTTTGGGGCTTAACGGTTTTAACGAGCTAGTTAATATTGTGGCCAAAGTTTCATTTAACTTTGCCACACTGCTGGCACCAGTAACAATAGTCACGTTGGTAAATGGCTTTCAACCACTTTTTATATTTATATATGGAGTTTTTTTAACTCTGTTTTTCCCTCATATCGTCAAGGAGAATATCGCAAAAAAGTACCTAATACAAAAAATTGGAGCTATCACCATAATGCTAGTGGGTACCTTTTTATTGGGTTGATTTCTTTTATTAAAGAGACTATCGTAAAATCATGAAAAAACAATATAAAATAGAACTCGTCAATGAGAGTGCTTTGAGTACAATTTTATTAAGTTCAGGCCGCATACCCGAAAAGCAACTTGAGCTTGTTTTAAACAATTATGGTGCCGAAGGCTGGAGTATGGACTTTATGGTAATCGAAAAGCGTCGCCTGTTTCTCTTTTGGGCTAGAGAAACCGTAGTCTTAACCTTTTCTAGGCCATTAGAAGCATAAAAAAATTCCCGCCAAAAATAAGTTTTTAAGCGGGAATACGTCGAAAATATATTTTTCTATGCCTGTATCTCAGAAATTTCGTATTTTAACCACTGCCCTGTTAGCGGAGACCATTCGTGTTTTGTTTCATCCCCAAATAAAACGCATTGTGCACTAAGGAGTTCATCAAGTAGAACAGTTACTTCTTTACTATCTTCCTCCCCATTAAAACCTTTAGTTTGAAAAGTTACTGTATACGTACGCTTTTCTGTTTGATTTGGGTAAATCCGCACGTTTGTGTAATCCAGAATTTGCAGCAAGGTCTGGTTTGTATTTGCAATGGCTAAAAGAGCAGTTCCCTGCATATAGTTTAGCTCCAACCACAAATTTCTTTCGTACCCCATGTTTGTCTTATCTGGAAGACTTTCGACAATTAGGGTATGCCCGTCGTAGCAAACATCCGATATGTACCATTCCTCTGTTTCTGGATGCCGGTACATATTTGCAAAGAAAAAGACTGCACCCTCGTTTAGCGAAAAGGTGGGGTCATTAGGGTTATTTGCATCCACAATTACCTCGACAACGCGATGGCGGTTTTTTTCTTTGAAGCTTTTGATCCAAAGTGCACCTGGTTTTATGGATAGCCAGTGGGCAATAGAAGTAAACTGTTGGGTTAACCTTAAAAGGTCGGCTTCCATCTGCCTATTTTGTCTTTGATTCATTTTGTGTCTCCTTCACTATTTATGGGTGCTTGGTTAGAATGTTAATGCGAATTATACTATAGGATTAGTTTTGTAACAAGAATTTATTCTTTGATTCCAACTCGAGCAAACACTTCATTTGTTATTTTTTTGTAAATGAATTGTAATTCTTTTGTGGTAAAACTAGAATATTCAAAGTTAACATCTCCCAGTCTCTTTTGATCGGGTTCGCTATATCCCATATCTGCCGGCTGAAATAATATTTGCCTAAACCGCTCCTTTGGCACTATATCTACTTCATAGTCCTGGCCTTCTAGTGCGTGCACGCCTTGGGCATATAAAATAAGTGGCATAAACTTATTGAGTGTCTCCATAGTTTTACGCATAGAATTTTGCGCCTCTAGCAACTGTTGCCTTACTGCTGATATTGGTGTTTGTACAAATGCTGTTTGTTCGTCTTTTCTCTGTTTAGAAAGATCGTAGTTTTTCATTTCGTATGCACCCGTAATTTCGACTTTTCTTGTGTGCGTACTCTCGTCCGATGCTATACGTACTGCTAAAGTATCATTATTCTTTGGGTCTGAATCTAGTTCTTGCGTAAGGTTAGGCCTATTTTCAACCAATTCAGCATATAAAGACTTATACTCATCGGGTACGTCATGATTATCAAAGTATCTAAGCGTTTGACTCAATGCATGCTTGGGCTTTCTTACTACATCTAGTAGCACTTCGCTGACGTGCACGTCTTCTTTGGATAGATTTAGGCTCTTATAGACTTCTCTCACCGCCAAATTTTCAAAAGTATGCCCTCTTACAACTCTTTCTGCATACTTTTTATATTCACTAGGGTCTACATTTGGATTTTTTAACACTAGTTCAACAATAGTATCAACGACGCCGCCATCCAAAAAGCTTGCCAAAACTTCTTGCTGTGCTTTCCTTTTTTCATCCATCTTTCTCAAATTTTTAGCCTCCCCAGAATTGGGTTTCCTTAGCAATAAAGACGCTCTCTCTGCGGTTGTTCTATACCCCAGACTTGTATCTAATGCATCTAGTATCTCCTGCGCCTGTACTTTGTTATCTGTGAATGCTTCGTCATTGTGCACATCTCGATTTTAACACGCTTGTTATATGTTGAATATTTGATAAAATCAGATGGTCTTGGGGGTGCAACGTGAGCGTTACCACCCCTAGTAAACTATGGGGGTGTAGCTCAGCGGTAGAGCAACCGGCTCTTAACCGGTCGGCCGTGGGTTCGATTCCCACCGCCCTCACCAATTTAGAGTATTTCGTTTGAGACTGCGTAAGCTGCGTAGTATAGATCGTCTTTTATTGAATTCTTTTCTTCTCGAACTTTTTGGTAAACTGCTTCATTCATTACAAGTGCTTCTTTTGCCCTATCCCTTAGGTAATTAGTAAGCTCATCTTTAGAACCTTCTGTTTTTGCAATGTACTCCCGGTTA
>JBPOHY010000056.1:0-4661 GCA_052035055.1 candidate division WWE3 bacterium
GGTGGACGTGGACAATACGGTCACGTTGTAATTACTATGGAGCCTTTAGAAAGAGGCCAAGGAGTGGAATTTAAAGATAAAATAGTTGGAGGTTCTATACCCAAAGAATATATTCCAGGCATCGAAAAGGGAATTAAAGAAGCTACTGAAAGCGGTGGTATTGCTGGTTATCCGGTAACCGATATTAAGGTTACACTAATTGATGGTTCGTTCCACGAAGTAGATTCCTCGGAAATGGCGTTTAAAATGTCGGCTATTGGTGCATTTAGAGATGCACAAAAAGCTGCACAACCTTACTTGTTGGAGCCAATCATGAGTGTTGAAGTTATGGCCCCCGAAGAATTTATGGGTGATATTATTGGAAATCTTTCATCAAAGAGAGCTCGCATTGAGGGCACAGATTCGCACGGTCAGTCGGTTAGTATCAAGGCTAAAGTCCCACTAGGCGAGATGTTTGGCTATGCTACCGAGCTAAGAGGCTTAACACAGGGGCGCGCTGGCTTTACAATGGAACCAAGTCATTATGATGAGGTACCAGCAAATGTCACTGACGTCATTGCTAAGGGTAGATCTAATCAAAACTCTTGATTTTTAAGCAGAATTTTGGTTAACTAGCAATGCCAAAAATATAGTAGTTACAAAGTTTTAGAAAGGCATAAAAAAAATGGCAGAATTTCAAAGGACAAAGCCCCATGTCAACATCGGTACTATTGGGCATGTTGATCACGGCAAAACTACCTTAACTGCTGCAATTACAAAGGTTTTATCAGAAAAAAACCTCGCACAGTTTTATAAATTTGAAGATATCGATAAAGCTCCAGAAGAAAGAGCAAGAGGTATCACGATAAATATTACTCATGTTGAGTATGAGACAGTAAACAGACACTATGCACACATAGACTGTCCAGGACACGCTGACTACATTAAGAACATGATTACTGGTGCCGCCCAGTTAGACGGCGCTATCTTAGTTGTTTCAGCTCCAGACGGTCCAATGCCACAGACAAGAGAGCACATTCTCTTGGCTAAGCAAGTTAACGTTCCAGCTATTGTTGTTTTCATGAACAAAGTAGATATGGTTCAGGATCCAGAAATACTTGATTTGGTTGAGCTAGAAGTTAGAGAACTTTTAACCAAGTACGGTTTCCCAGGTGACGAAATACCGATTATTAGAGGTTCCGGTTTAAAGGCACTTGAAGGCGATGCAACTGCTGTTAAGGCAATCGAAGATTTAATGGCAAAAGTTGACGAGTACGTTCCAACTCCAGTGAGAGATTTGGACAGACCGTTCTTGATGCCAATTGAAGACGTATTCTCAATTAAAGGTAGAGGCACGGTTGTTACTGGAAGAATCGACAGAGGTATTATTAAAGTAAACGAAGAAATTGAAATCGTAGGTATCAAAGATACTACAAAGACTGTTGTAACCGGCGTTGAAATGTTCAAAAAGCAACTTCAAGAAGGTCAAGCAGGTGATAACGTAGGTATATTGATTCGAGGTGTAGAGCGCGAGGACGTAGAAAGAGGTCAAGTTTTGGCCAAACCAGGATCTGTTACTCCACATATGGAGTTTGATGCAGAGGTTTACATTCTTTCAAAAGAAGAAGGTGGTAGACACAAGCAATTCTTTAGTGGTTACAGACCCCAGTTCTACTTAAGAACTACAGACGTTACCGGTGAGATTACTTTACCAGCAGGAGTGGAAATGGTTATGCCAGGCGATAATGCAAATATGAGAGTAAAGTTGATTACCCCAGTTGCATTAGAAGAAGGACTTAAGTTCGCTATCAGAGAGGGTGGACACACAGTAGGTGCTGGTGTTATCACAAAAGTACTTTAAGTATTAGTAAGTGAAGGTATCCTCCCACTGTTGTGGGAGGATACTTACTGAAAAAAATGACAAAAGCAAAGCCAGAGACAAAAATTAGAATAAAGCTAAAATCTTATGACAGTAGAGTAATGGATATTAGTTGTGCAAAAATTGTTGATACTGTAATAAGAACTGGAGCTACGGTTATAGGACCGGTTCCTCTCCCAACAAAGCGCGAAAGGTTTACAGTAATTAGGGGTCCTCACATTGATAAAAGGTCTCGTGAGCAATTTGAATTAAGGACTCACAAAAGGGTAGTTGACGTGGTAAATCCAACCAGTTCAACTATTGACAGTCTCTCAAGGCTTAACTTGCCGGCGGGAGTGGGCATTTCTTTAAAGATGCTAACAGCTTAACGAAGATTTTGCTGGCCTTCTTTTCTTGCGGGTACAAGACCAGGTCTTCCTGCTGCAAAGATAAATTAATGTTAATTGTGAAAATAAACTGGATAAAATAAGAGAGTTTTTTTGGGGATGTCGCTCTTTATGAAGCGCCCAAAGGCGCTTTTTTAGTGCAAAAGGAAAAGGAAGTTTGATTTTTAAACATGGAAACTATAAAAGCAAAAAAACTACATATGACGCAAATTTTTAAGGATGACGGTAAAGTTGTTCCTGTCACTGTTGTAAGACAGCTAGACGTAACACAAGAAATAAGCGAAGAATTTGTAAATAAACCCGTAACTATAGTTGGTGTGTCAAAAGGTAAGGGTTTTACCGGTGTTATGAAGAAATGGAATTTTTCTGGTGCTAAGGCAACCCATGGGCAGTCTGACAAACCAAGAGCAGCAGGTTCTATAGGTGCTCAAACTCCAAACCGCGTTTTAAAGGGTAAAAAGATGGCTGGAAGGCACGGTGGGGCTCAGATTACTGTTAAGGGTTTAAAAATAGTAAGGATTAATGCTGAAAGTAAAGAACTAATGCTCTCAGGTCCAGTACCTGGTGCTAGAAATTCAGAAGTTTTAATTAGGGTTTTATAAGAATGACAGATATTTTAAATACACAAGGAAATAAAGTTGGCGAGATTGATCTTAAAGATTCTATCTTTGACCACCCTATAAGTGAGGTTCTTCTTACTACATACGTACGAATCTATTCTGCAAACCAAAGACAAGGTACAGCTTCTACAAAAACACGAGCCGAAGTAGCAGGTAGTGGTAGAAAACCTTGGAAACAAAAAGGTACAGGTCGTGCAAGAGTAGGTTCCATTAGAAGCCCAATTTGGAGACACGGTGGTATTGCTCATGGTCCTAAACCAAAGAGCTGGAATCTCTCGATGTCTAAAACGGCCAAACAACAGGCTATTGCCTCAGCCCTTTCACAAAAAATGCAAGCAGGTTCTATAAAAATTATCGAAAATTTAAATCTTGAGAAACCAAATACCAAAGCAATTGTTGCCTTTTTGGCCGCATTGGGGTTAAATAGGAAGTCTTTATTGATATTGGACTCTCAGAATTCAAATGTCATAAAGGGTGCTGCAAATGTAAAAAGCCTGAGAACAAAGCTAGTCCAAAACATTAGTGCTTTTGATCTCCTTAATGCAGACAATATAATTTTTGTAAAAGGTGCTGTAGAAAAGGTTTTAGAGAAATATAAATATGAGAGTAAGTAATATCTTAAAAAGACCAATATTAACAGAAAAAACACTCGAAATGGGTAGTGCTAATAAGTATGCCTTTAGTGTGAATATGAAGGCAACTAAGGGTTCTATCGTAAAAGAAATTAAGAAGTTGTATGGGGTTGACGTTATTGGACTTAGTACTATGATAATGCCTGGAAAAAAACGCAGGCTTTTAAAAACAAGAAGATTCACTAAAACGCCAAAATGGAAAAAGGCAATAGTTGAGGTAAAAGAAGGTCAAAAAATTGAGGTTTCTGCCAATTAAATAAAATGATTAAAAGATATAAACCAACAAGTGCAGGCCTTAGAACAAGAAAAACTCTTGTAAGAGATGTTGCAAAAGTACGTCCTCAAAAGGCACTTAGCTTTTCACTAAAAGGCACAGTGGGTCGAAGCGCGGGTACTGTTAGTGTTCGTCACAGACAAAGAGGTGCTGCGCAGCTTTACAGAATAATAGATTTTAAACGCAATAAAAAAGATGTACCGGGGAAAGTGGCCCAATTAGAGTATGATCCAAATCGTAACGTAGACATAGCCTTGATCAATTATGCGGACGGTGAAAAACGATATATTCTCGCACCCGAAGGTTTGAAGGCTGGTATGACTGTTTTGTCCTCTGATAAGGCTGAAATAGCTGTAGGCAATACCTTGCCATTGCAAAATATACCTCTAGGTATGAAGGTCCATAGTCTTGAGATTAATATTGGTGCCGGAGGAGTACTGGTTAGAGGTGCAGGTACTTATGGAATTATTATGGCTAAAGAGGGTGATTATGTTAATATCAAGCTTCCCAGCGGCGAGGTTAAGAAATTCCTTAATCTTTGTAGAGCTACGATAGGGGAATTAGGTAATGCAGACCACAGACACACAAGAGATGGTAAGGCTGGTATAAAAAGACATAAAGGGTTTAGGCCAGCGGTTAGAGGTGTGGCTATGGGTGTTCACAGTCATCCACACGGTGGTTCTTATAGAGATAACGGTATTGGTATGCCATTCCCAAAGACTCCATGGGGTAAGAACACAAGAGGTAAAAAGACCAGAAGTAGAAGCCACACTAATAAGTATATAGTTACAAAAAGAGGTTCTAAAAGATGAGTAGATCACTAAAAAAAGGAATATACGTTGACCCAAAACTTTTAGAAAAAGTTCAAAAAGTTTTAGACTCAGGTAAAAA
>JBPOHY010000162.1:0-3904 GCA_052035055.1 candidate division WWE3 bacterium
AGTGTGGCGGGGCTTCAATTTGGACTCGGTTTTGCGAAAACTATTTTCTGGGGATTTGGATTTTCGCAAAACCGAGACTAATTTGTTTTTTGTATTTTGTCCGCGCGGAGGAGGGGTCTGGGGAGGAATCCGCGCGGGCTTTCTGAATTTTTTGGCGAGACGGGGCTACTTATTCATGAATGCACGAGTGCTTGGTCCGAAATATCCGGTACCTTTTTTGAGACCATTTGGTGTCAAAATGTCAGAGGCGTTGGCTTCTTGGAATTTAATAACTGCTCTGTAGGTTAGTAGGCCGAAATAATTTGTCTCCTTACCCGGAGACCCGGCACCACTTGGCGCAACAATGAATCCGTGCGTATTGAGATATTTTTGCAATTCTTTCACGTCTGAATTTGTCATACGATATGACAAATTTTTATAGAATTTATAAGAATTAGAAACGATTGGCACAAAGGCGTTAATCTGTAAAGAAATAGGGTTTGAACATCTGCCGTATCGATTGCAATATTTTATATAAAGTATTTTAGTAGTAGTGGCTGTCCACTCAATAGAGGTTGTTGCATTTATATAAGTGACAGGGTAGAAGTTTGCATTTTCTGAAATAGCAATGTTTGTAATATCATTACCAAAACCAAAATGTAAAACAGTTTTATTTTGAGAGTTAGTTATATCTCTAGTTGCGGTAAATCCTCCTGCTGGTGCCGTCGGATATGGAGCCGAAAATCCACCACTTCCTCCACTGCTTGGTGGGTTTGCGACAGAAAAAGATATTGTATAATCATTAGAATTACTATTACTTTGTTCGTCTTCGCAACGAATATAATAAGTATAACTAGTGCCATTTGATAAACCAGTTAGTGAAGCACTGTGTGAAGTCCCGCCAGTGGTTGTAAATGTACTAGCAATGGAAGCATACGCTGTACCAGAAATGGTTCCGTATTTACAAGTCGCATTTTCATCCGTAGTAAGAGAAAGTGTTGTGCCTGTTGTTCCGTGTGCAAGCGTGTTAGACGGCGATCCTAAAGAGAGAACGGGAGCAGTCGCATCGCTAATATATGTTAAGTTAATATTATCAAGTTGTACCAACTGCGTGCCATCAGAATGTAGATATACTCTCCATAAAAATGATCCGCTTCCAACAGGAAACGTAGCAATATTAGAATTTACATCACTTGCAGTGTTTGCTTCTGTGTATCCAGTGTTGGTTGTAGTCCAACCTGAACTATACCAATACCAAGTCGTACCTCCGTCATTTGAGATTTGGTATTTTATTGCTCCGCTGTTGAGTGTTGAGGTTTCGACAAAACCTGAAAGTGAAGTGAAAGGAGTGGCAGAAGTAGGTTGGACTGTTGGATTGTCACTAGGATATATATTCACTTCTGAACCAATACTGTAGGTTGGCTCGGGGGATACATAATTTCTTAAAAATGAGAAATATATATCTTGAGTTGTTGTTTTGCCTGATCCCCAGTTGCCATTAGACGCTGTGTTTTGATATGGCATTAACCATTTGTACTCAATGCTGGAGTTGGTAAGAGAGGAAATTACGGATGAACCAACTAATGTCCCGTCTGTCTGGTAAACAGATAAGGTTGCATTACTTCCAACTTTCTTTAATTCTGTAATATATGTTGTGTTAAGTGACGTTGAAACTGCACTGGCGGCTTGTTTGTAGTACGTGCCTCCTGCGCCAAAAAATTCTATCACCTGCAACGTATTATTAAACCAAATAGGATTGAGACTGTAAGCACTCGCCCCCGAATTGATTGCGCTACCGTCCGCGCTGATACCCGTCACTGGGAGCCATGCGCCGGCCGTCGCCGCTGTTAATCTAAACTTTGACCGGACAGAAAAATTATCCGATACGTTTACATTCACATCTTCGCTTCCTTCATCAATAGTTGATGGATCGAGTATTACAAGACTATCGGCGGCGCGCCCTACTGCAAAGACTTTTCCCTCAGAATATTTAACGCCGTACGCCTTATCCAAAAGAACGTTTGCCGTTATAGTACTCAAAGTCGGATTCGTTGGATCAGTAATATTGACCTGAACTATTGCATCGCCTCCAGCGGAAGCAACATAGGCGGTATTTCCAAAGACATCTAAACGATTAGGGCTGTTAAGCGACGAATTACTCAAAATCCCAATTTGAGAAGTATTAGCAGGATCGGAAATGTCAAATGTCACAAAAGTATTACTACTGTAGTAGACAGCATACAAATTATTACCGCTATTTGCGAAACCAGCAGTACAAGAATAATTTCCACTTGAAAGAGTTTTCACTACTGATGGGGCGGTCTTATTAGATACATCAATCACTTTTAACGACGAGCCGACGAAACAGCCACCGACGTATGCATAATTTCCCTTTACAAAAACCGCAAACGCCCCATCACCTGTCGCGACGCTACCAGTAATTGACGGCGATGCAGGATTGGAAACATCTACGATATAAAGTTTTTGATCGTGGCTGTGAGTAACATATGCATATCCGTCTAAATAGAATACTTTTCTTAATTCATCAGGGTCGCCACCGCCTTCGGTCGTTCCAATTTCAATTGAAGAAGTTTTAGTGATATTTGACGGATCGGTTGCATCTAAAATTAGCAACTTGTGATTATGCCAAGAGACCAAGTAAATCGTGTTTCCATTTTTGGCAACGCCTATGGCTTCGGTCAAATCACTATCGGTAAAGCTACTGACAAATGTTGGAGAAGCGGGATTAGAGATATTATATACACTCAACTTTCCACCAGCTCTGGTCGGTATGTACACATAATCTCCATCGATGAGTACGTCTTCGGGGTCATTCAGTGCCGTGCTGTCCACGACAGAACCAACAATACTTGCTCCGTTAGCTTTTCTATTATTAACTACATAACTATCACTAATTCTGTCAACTCCTACTAAAGAGAGTTGCCCCCCATTACTACGAATCTGTCCTGTACTGTCGCCATAGCTTTCACTTGTTCCATTGTCGCGATAGGAAAATCCATCATCCTGCACAAAATCTGTTCCCGAAATAAAGGTATTGGCTCCGCTTGATGCCGAACTAGCACCAGAATTTCCGTAATACATATAAATCGCAACCGTATTGGGCGAAACGGGAATTGAAGGAATCTCGACCCAAAAATCTGCTGTCGAAGAATTGGTTTTTGATTCCAACCAATGGTCAATGAGAGTCGTTCCGTTTGAGGAAGTAAAACGTATATCATCAAAATCCGCCTGCATGTCCGAGTCGTATGGGACAGTAATTTTTACTTGATAATTCGTTTGCGCTCCGGCAGAAGAACCAGTTATCGTTACTGCTTTTCGTTTTGTCCATGATGTTGAATACCAAGCAGGGGTACTTGTCGCTTTAAGTTGAGCTTGCCCACCTGAAAATTCTATTTTTGTATTATCAAAAGTATAGTCGGAAGAAGTAGAAAAATCCCAAGTATTTGTTGAGGCAAATACTATTGGGGAAAAGCCATAAAAAACTGGTAGCAAAACCAAGACCAAGCAAAAAAACTTGGCGGTTTTACGAGAGAGAGAGAGAGAGTACTTCATGCTTCATAATAAGATATTTAAATTAACTTGAAATGATTTTCGACAACAATAAATTTACTTGTTTAGTTTAATTAGGCTACCCAATCAGCCTTTTAACTAACAAAAGTATTATAACACTTTTCATAACTCATACAAAAGTATTATAACACTTTTCATAACTCATAGGGTAGTTATTTTAAGATTCTAGCCCCGTCTCGCCAAAAAATTCAGAAAGCCCGCGCGGAGTCCTCCCCAGACCCCTCCTCCGCGCGGACAAAATACAAAAAACAAATTAGTCTCGGTTTTGCGAAAATCCAAATCCCCAGAAAATAGTTTTCGCAAAACCGAGTCCAAATTGAAGCCCCGCCACACT
>JBPOHY010000078.1:0-3911 GCA_052035055.1 candidate division WWE3 bacterium
ACCAGCCAGTGAAATTATTAATAAGGGCCGACGGCCATACTTATCAGAGGCTCTTCCAATTATTGGTGTAGATAAGAACTGGCAAACCGAAAATAACGAAAACAACAAGCCATTTTCAAAAACAGAAAGCCCAAACTTTTGTGAATACGAAAATAATATAGGAATAATAATTCCATAGCCTAGTGTATTGACTACAATTATTAGAGAAACAATAAATAAGTTTTTGTTTGTATTAAAAATTCTGCGCATAAAACCTGAAGATTTTAGCATACACCCATAAGACCGCAAAAGGCACCAAAAGATATGCGATTGTATTGAATACAACCAAATTGTCCTGTAACCTAAATTATAGTGATTTCCTCCCAAGTCCCCACAAAAACTAATCTTCTTAATACTGTAATTTGTACTTAGGGCGCGGGTAATAACGTGCTTTTTAATTAGAAAGTAGGTGAATGAATATATGAAGAAATATTCGCTATTAGTAATATTTTTATTGCTACTTGTCTTTTTTTCTCCGACTTCCCATGCAAGTACCACTTGTACATTTACAACAGTAGGTACAGTAATGACACTAGATGCAGACTGCACAACTGACGAAACTCTTTTTGTTCCAGACGGCTACACGCTTACGGGGGCACATAACACAATAACAGCAATAGATCCCACAGGTGGCCACTTTTTAGGCGCTGTGGTAAAAAATGCCGGGAGCACTGCCTATGTAGAAAACATAATTGTTGAGACATCAGCATTAACAGATGTATGTGATGCGGGTGATGCCAGACTAAGAGGTATCTTGTTTGAGGCAGCTTCTGGGTCAATTACCAGCACAAGAGTTAGAAACATAAATCAGGGGCCAAGTGGTTGCCAAGAAGGCAATGCTATCGAGGTAAGAAATGCTCCATTTGACGGATCACACCCAGCTACAGTTACAGTTGAGGTGGCAAATAACATTGTAGAAACTTATCAAAAAACTGGAATACTAGCCAACGGTGATGTAAATGTAGATGTTCATAATAATACTGTTAAGGCATCAGCTACACAGGCAAATTTAGCAGCTAATTCGATTCAGTTAGGTTTTGGCGCACTAGGTAGTGTGTATGAAAATAACATTAAGGGCAACCAATGGCTTGGGCCTAGTGAGTTTGCAGCAACAGCGATGCTCTTGTTTGCAACGGATTCGGTTAGCGTAACAAACAACAACATCAGTGGCAACTCAGACGTAGGAATTTATATTGCAGGAAGCGGTGGAACATATACAGACAACTTTTTAACCGACATAGGACCCGATGGACCACACGGAGACTGGGGAATTTTCAACGAGGGAACAAATACCGTTGAAAACAATACAATTAGCAGAGGATTTGTAATTCCTTACGAAGAATTGACCGAAAGCCTAGAAACCATGGAAACATCTCAGGTTGTTGCTTTTGAATGATACACGTAGCTTCCATGCGTAGACAGCGTATGGAAGCTATTGTTGTTATATCAACATTTGAAGAAATGCTTTTTCACAAGCAAAACAAAGAGTAGGCTATAAATATAATTTAACCATAACCGTCAAAAATAGCGGATCGGAGGAAGAAATGAGTTACGAACTGACTGAGGTTCAGGATGAGTTAGGAAAAAAATACAAAGCCATCCAAATTAATGGCATTTTTCTGGCACACCCCGACTTGAACTCAACAAAACTAGGCGAGTCTTATGTATATTCAATAGTGAGAGCCCTCGAAGATGATGCGGTGCGCAAACATGTATTAGGTCATTTAGATGCAGGGAACCCCCTTTATATTCTGGGACTCAGCTTGAGCTGGATTGCACCACTAGAATTAAAAAGAACAGACCAGAAACAGCCGATAGCTGTAATACGGTATCTTTAGTGGCAACCAAGCGTAAGACCAGCGATATGTTTGAAAGACTAAACAAATGGTGTAGAATTCGCAAAATAACCGATACCAAGGAGCAAACACATGATTGATCTTCAAATCGCACAAACGCTAGATGTTTACGCAAGCGCAAGCATAGATTTAGGAAAGGGTCTTTCGGGAGGGGAACTAATAGAGGCAATTAAGGCCGTAACACCAAGGCACTATATTCAGTTTAGGCGCAAAAACAAATTTATTGTAGGAGCGGACACGCCCGCAGTAGAATCAGATTTTGCGGTTTTGGTAGTCAAAGGGATCAAAAAACCTACACAAGAAATTGATCCAGAAACTATGTATCAAACCCTAATCCTGATGCACTGCGTCTGGCCAGGCACTGAAAAGGAACTTGGAGAAACCCTGCATACGACTGCATTTGAAAACATTGCTCGCCTACGTCGCAGTGTACTAGAGATGCTGAATTTTAAAGAGTACGTGTAAACAAATATGGACAGTAAAGAGCTAATCTTAAATTTTTAAGAATTAGCTCTTTTTTTTGCGCTTATGAAGGTTATCTGTTAACATACAGCTGGATTATGCAAGAGAACAAAGGATTAAATTCACTAAAGTCAGGCGAAACCTTTAAAGGCGACGTAAAAATAATAAAAAAGAGTAAACCAGGACCAGTGGTATTTATAGTTACAAATGGTTTAGGTGCCGTTGAAGCAGTAAAAAAAGATTCTGACTTTAAGGCCGGCGATGTTGTCTATATAGAAGGTAATGTTAACGAGCATAGGGGAAGACTTCAAATAGAGTTAGACAAAATCGAAGAATCAAATACAGATTTTGAATCAATAATAATGGGCAAAAGTAAACCTGTTAGAACAACCTTTAGTATTCAATCTCAAAGATACGAAACAATGAAAGAGGTAATGATCGAAATAGCAACAAGAATTAGACGCGCAATTTTAGAGGGCCAACCAATCATGATTAGACACCATTCGGATGCAGACGGGATCACTTCGGGCATTTCACTTGAGCATGCATGCATAGGCTTAATGCAAGACCTAGGAATTGACTCAAAATACTTGTTATTCAGAAGCCCATCTAGGGCGCCGTTTTATGCAGCAGGAGATGTACTGCGTGATTTGGTTCTGTCAAAGCGTTTTGTCGAAGAAGATTCCTCAAATATTAAACCCTTAATTATAGTTGCTGATAATGGATCAACACCCGAAGATGCATTTGGACTGAACACTTTAAAAACCCTTGGCTATGAGGCAATAGTAATTGACCACCACAACCCAGTCATCATAAATAATGGGGTAACCTCGGTAGATCAATACCTATCTCATCATTTAAACCCATATAAATTAGGGCTGGACAGCAAAACATCAGCAGGCATGTTATGTTATGAAATTGGTCGTTTTGTTTGGGAGCACCTAGAAGAACCAAAATTGCCGGCAGCAGCAGGAATCGCAGATAGGTGCGACATTCCAGAAACAGAAGCATATATAGCAAATACAGGATTACCTAGGGAAGAACTTCAAAAAATAGGTACAGCTATAGACTATATTTCATATCAGTTAAAGCATGATGCTGGCAAAGGGGTATATGAGGAACTTTACACAAGCTCTGATTTTGTAGAAATAATTAACTCCGAGGTCAAAAAAGGCTTTGAAACCCAATTGCAAAGTACACTTCCATACTTAAGGTCTCAAGAAATAAATACCATAGTGTTCTCTACAATAGACATCGAAAAATACACTGTAAGATTTACTTACCCAACTCCTGGAGGAGTAATAAGTAGAATTCACGAGATAGTTGTATCCGAAAATAACAATAAACCAGTCTTGTCGTTGGGATATATGACTGACATGGTAATAGTTAGGGCAAATCAGCCTGTCTTACCCGTTCAGAAAATAATCGAAAACCTTAAGCAAAAATTCCCAACCGCAAACATAGACGGCGGCGGTCACGAAATGGCAGGCGCTATAAGGTTTGTTTCGGCTCACAGAGACGAAGTGTTGGAAGAAATTAAGAATATGGTAAAAG
>JBPOHY010000041.1:0-2625 GCA_052035055.1 candidate division WWE3 bacterium
CAGACTCCATCCCAATATAACACATGAGAATTTGAAAAACAGTGATTATATAATTGATGAAGGAGACAGTTTTTCTTTATATACACTAACAAAAGATTCATGGGGAGATTACGCAGAAGTAATAAACATACATCATAAAATCACTGGACTTGAGTATGGAGAAAAGTTAGCAATGTTTTTAACGGCAATTTCGATAACTTTTACATGTATTTTTTCTTGGGTGGTATTAGCAGTTTTTTCTAATAGAAAATTAGAAAAAAGTCCAATTGGTTCTTGACCAACACACTAGCCATATTAAAAACACCCCAATTAAAACCTCGGCGGTCAATACCTCTTGACTAGAATTGCTATAGTATGACGCATAAACTCCGAGTATGAATAAACTACACCCAATCCAAAACCAGACACTAAAAAATTTAATGTTTTCAACAGGTCTAAGATACACGGAAATGAAGCCTGATAGAGAAATGGAAAATAATCAATTCCAGTTTCATTTAGATCAACTCATAAAAAATAACTTAGTAACAAAAGATAGCGAAGTATACAAGCTAACAGAGCCCGGTAAACAGTATGTGAAACTAGTAGATAATCAAACAGGAGAAATCATAAAACAACCCCACATATCAGTAAGGGCAGCATGTGTTAGAAAAGATGGTCGAGAAAATGAATATCTTTTTTATACTAGACTTAAGCATCCCTATTACGGTTGTCAGGGTTTTCCGGCAGGAAAACTAGAGCACGGAGAAATAATAGCTGAGGCGTTGCTTAGAGAATTAAAAGAAGAGACAGGTTTATCCGGAAATCCGGACTTGATAGCAATTACCCATTATCTAGATATAAATAAGAAAGGCGAGTGCCTAACTGATAAAATCATGTTTCTTTTCATTGTTAAAAATACAACTGGTGTATTAACCGATTCAGAAGAAGGGAAATACGAGTGGGTAAAAAGGTCAGAGGTGTTACAAAAGGTAACAAAACCATTTGAAAGCATTGAGGGGTTGTTAACTGAACTAGACATGATAGATAGCTTTGAAGGGAAAATTAATTTTATTGAAAAAACAAACGAGGTTGAGGATAAGTTTTAGAATTTTATGCGACCCATCTTATGCTAGAGTTAGTTCATGTTGGAAATTGTAGAAGTAGACCGGGAAGAGGTTTTTGATATTAATGAGAATGAGTGGAACCCTGTAAATGACGCGCATTTTGGTAAAGGCATACGATGGAACACCACACCTTTTAGATTTAAAGCGGTAGAAAATGGCGCAATAGTAGGGCTTATCTATGGAAAACATGAATCAGGTACGGTATACATTTCGAATATAATCGTTTTTGAAAAGCACAGAAGAAAAGGTATTGGCACGAAATTGATTTCTAAAGCCGAAAAGTTCGGACATAAGTTTGGCGATCACAAAATCTGGTTAATTAGCGGTAAGCATTACTCAGAGGATCCGTTCTTTGAAAAGGTTGGGTTTAAAAAAGAGGCCGTACTCCCAAACCTTTATTTTAATAAAGATTTTATTGTCTATGCTAAAAGCATTAGTACATAGAATAGAAAGTTCCAACTAAAAGCTAAATACGCTACCTATGCGTCCTATAGGTTGTTTACGGCGCTAGCGCATGCTATAATTCCAATTACAAACAACCATCAGAAGGAGATTCCTATGGAAAACAATATACTGATCAAGGCAGTATACTATGCCGTTGGCCCCGCTCTTTTGGCCGTAATTTCTGGCTTCATTGTATCCTTTACCAGTGGCTTACTTATCGGAACGACAAGTGCTTTAACCAAACCGGGCGGTTCATTTGTAGTCGGATTTTTTATTGGATGGCAGATCATGCAAAGCCCTAGCTACCCATATAAGGCAACAGCAAAGGTCCTACTTCCGATCGTGACCGCCCTCGGTGGCATTTGTGGTCATAACTTGTATGTAATGCTCTTTAGTTAAGTGGGTAAAGTATAGTCAAACCTTAATAATCAATAATGGAGATAAAATGCAACGGCAAATAATGGTACTGCCCAAACTGCTTAGGGAAAAAGAGGATTGCAAAGAAACACTCACAAAGCTGGGATTTGTTTTATCGGACGATACTATCCCTGACTGTTACGAATTTTTGGCTCCTGATGCCTGGACGATTGAGTGGAAAGGTCGCGATGGGGCGGTATTTGATGAATCACACGGGTCAGTGCTAGCACTCTGGAGAAAAACAGATTTCTGGGACCCTATTTACACGATGAAACTGACCGAGCATGGAGAAGAAATTTTAGCGAAGACAACTTAAATTTTTTAGGACCGAGTTTTTAGAAAAAGGCGACTATATTTGGAACAACACCAGATACGAGTCGCCTTATTTTTTATGCAAGACCACCCAATTTAATCGATTAATTTGAGATTTGATTCGGTATAAGACTTATAGTATACTGAGCTGGCACAAAAAAAGCTTGTAAAAGCTTAATTCACCTAAGGAGTTTCCCGTGAAAAAACCCAATTTATTGTTTGCTCTTGTGATTATTTGCACCCTTGTGCTTGCTGCTTGCCGCACAGCCAAAGAATGGATACCGGCACATCGTGCTGAAGGCTCAGGTGAGATGTACTACACACTGCTTTCTGCAAATGTGTATATAAC
>JBPOHY010000085.1:0-3606 GCA_052035055.1 candidate division WWE3 bacterium
GAGTGCCTTGAGTATCGGCTCTAACGACTATAGAAACCACCCGACTGGTATTTTTTCCTACTATTTCGATACGATTTTCATCTATCGCCAAAACTGCAAGTTCACTACCCTCTTCTACAATAATGTCACCTACATTTGGAACTGCCTTAAAACCTAAAATTTCCACTGGCATGCTGGGGCCAGCGCTTTGTACAAAAGTACCGTCTGCAGCCATTAAGGTCTTAACCTTAGCTAATTTGCCACTAGCTACTATTTTGTCCCCAACCTTTAAAGTACCGGTTTTAACAATACAAGATACCAAAGCACCTTTTTGACTATCTTTGCGGGATTCTATGATTAGTGCTTCTAACTCAAGTTCGGGATGTGCCTTTAATTCTAAAACTTCAGCTACCGCTACTATTGCCTCTAAAAGTTTATCTAGATTTTGCTTGGTTTTTGCTGATACTTCAATACAAACTACGTCACCACCCCAATCCTCGGTTAATACATTTTCTTGAGATAACTGTTGTTTTACCTTTTTTGGGTCTGCCCCCTGGGCATCAATTTTATTGATCGCCACAATAATGGAAGCCCCTGCAGCGTGTGCATGCGCAATTGCCTCCTTTGTTTGAGGTTGGACACCGTCATCAGCTGCAACAACTAAAACGACTATATCAGCGGCCTTACCGCCTCTAGCGCGCATTTGAGTAAATGCTGCATGACCAGGCGTATCTATAAAAGTTATTTTTTTTTCATTGTGAGAGATTTGATAGGCACCGATGTGCTGGGTTATGCCGCCATGTTCACTAGCTTGAACATTTGTCTGCCTAAAGGCGTCGAGCAAACTGGTTTTTCCATGGTCAACGTGTCCCATAATTGTAACCACGGGTGGACGATAAACTGTAGTTTTTGTGTTTGTATCTTGCATATTAAATTTAGTTCAAGACTATTATTATTCATCTTGATTTGTTTTTGAATCTGTTTCTTCGGTTTCTTCCGTAGTTTCAGCTTCTGTTGCTGGTTCTTCAGTACTGGTGTCTTCGGAGTCCTGTGCAGCCTCTTCTTTCTCGATTTTCTTTGCCTTACGGTCTTCTGCCACGAGGTCATCCCAAACACCCTTAATTGCGCTTGTAGCAGCCTTAGCTGCAGCTGTGTCTGTTTCGCTATCTGGATCATCAAACAAGCCGGCAGCGCCCTTTATATCAATCTTCCAGTGAGTTAGTTTATTAGCCAATCGTGCGTTTTGGCCTTCTTTACCAATCGCCAAGCTCTGCTGATCTCTTGGAACCGAGACAACCGCACGCTTATTTTCAATATCTAAAACAACCTCTGTAACCATAGCAGGCGATAGAGAAGCAGCAATAAACTTTTCAACGGTAAGTGAATACGGAATGATGTCAATTTTCTCACCAAACAACTCCGAAATTATTGCCTGGACACGAACGCCCTTTTGCCCTACGCAACTACCAACAGGATCTACTTTATCGTCGCTAGAAGAAACGGCCATTTTGGTTCTAGAACCAGCCTCACGAGCAATTGCCTCGATTTTAACTACGCCAGAAGTGATTTCTGGTACCTCTACCTCAAAAAGTTTTTCGACAAATTTTGCGTCCGAACGACTTACGATTATTTCGGCACCTTTTGGCCCTTCTCTAATATCTTTGACCAAAACTTTAAGGCGTTGATTCATTCTATACTGCTCGGTTGGGATTTGTTCTGATTGCAACATAACGCCATAGGCGCATGGTTTACCCAAATCTAAAACTATAACCGGACCGTCTAATTTAAATACGGTAGCGGTAACAATAGTCCCCAACTTGGTTCTAAAATCATCTAAAGTTACTTCTTTTTCTGTTTCACGGATTTTTTGTAATATAACTTGTTTTGCGGTTTGTGCGGCAATTCGCCCAAAACCCGAAGGAGTAACATCTACCCCATCTTTAAGTATTATAGCCTCGCCGGAATCAGCGTTTAGTTCCACTAAAACCTCCTCGAGCTCCACGTTTTCACCGTGTTCTTTACGGTCTTTTTTGTATGCAGAAGCCATAGCCAACTTAATTGACTCTAGTACTGCTTCTACCGGTATTCCTCTTTCTGCGGCAACTTGATTTAAAGCTGCACTAAATTCTGTAAATGCCATATATTTTTTATTTTGAAGCCTTTATTTCGCGACGGGAAAGTAATCCTTAGCCCGCAAGAAAGAAAGGGTCGTGGGCGTTAGCCCATGAGCTCTTTATTAAAAAGGTGGGACAAGCCCACCCAATCAACAAATACCTTGCATAAATTAACACAGTTAGCTGGCCGGGTCAAGAAACGTCTCTAAATTCCTCCAACAGTTGTCTTTGCTTCCTGCTCAGTTTTTGTGGAACTCTAACGGCAACCTGCACGATAACGTCGCCACTTCCGCTACTAGCACTACGAGGCAATCCCTTACCCTTAAGTCTAAATTGAGCTCCATACTGGGTGGCAGCAGGTATTTTAAGGGCTGCCCTTCCAACACCATCTTTTTCTTTTATGTCTATAATCGGAACTTGTATTTCTCCCCCAATTGTTGCAGTTACAATGTCAAGCTCAACAACCACGTGTAGTGTATCTCCAGCACGCTGAAACTCCTTTGGCAGCCTAATTCTTAGGGTTATAAACAGGTCCCCAGGAGGAAGCCCGTTTGGCCCCGGCATTCCCTTTCCTGCAAAACGCATTTCGGTGCCGTCTAATACCCCAACCGGAATTTTTATCTTTACCCTGCCACTCTCAATATTGACCTCACGCTCTATCCCCTGTAATGAATCTTTAAAATCAATATGCAATTCGTAATAAAGGTTTTTGCCCTTTTGTGGACGGGCTTGTTGGCCATTAAATCCCCTAAAACCAAAAAAGTCTTCAAAAATATCAAACGGATCAAATCCCCCGAAATTCCCGGCTCCGCCCTGTCCCTGAGTACCCGAAGACGAATAAGTGTACGAAAACGGACCCCACTGACCACCGTTATTTCCAGCTCCAGCTGAACCCTGCTGACTTGCAGTATGCCCAAATTGATCGTACATATTCTTTTTTTGTGAATCGCTAAGAATCTGATACGCCTCATTTATTTCTTTAAAGCGCTCCTCGGCTTTTGCTTTATCTCCATCCTTTACCATATCTGGGTGGTGTTCCCGAGCAAGGTTACGGTATGCCTTTTTTATGTCGTCCGAGGAAGCATTGCGTGCGATACCTAGTATTTCGTAATAATCTTTGGCTTTTGCCATGGTGGTATATTATCACTGGAAACGTTTGAGTGCTATATACAATTTGTGGAAACCGCAACCCTATAGTATAATGTGCTAAAATAAATTACCCTCATTCACAACCCCACAGGAGTCCGATGAACGCAAAAAACCCAACAAAAGCCTTTATTCTGTTGTGTATTGTGTTAGTAGCAATGCAAATCTATCACAATATACAGTGGAAAAATCACAAGCTTGAAACAATGCAACAACAAGAAGAGGTCACCCAGGAAATCGAAAATCTTAAAAAAATCATCTCGGAGACACAACCCACTGTCGCACAAACAGAAACGGTGACGGTAACTAAGTATGTTACCAACATTATTTATGTAGAAAACCCAATTGACTTGAGTGACGTAATGAC
>JBPOHY010000066.1:0-4164 GCA_052035055.1 candidate division WWE3 bacterium
TCGAGAAACTAAGCAAGACGCTAAAGCAGCTAAGAAACCACGCGCCAGCAAGTCCACAGAATAATCCTCTAGACGTAGAAACTGTCTCGGCGTTAAATCTTCTTTCTTCCCCTGATGTTAAATCTATTTTTGACGAGCGCAACCTGCGCAAAATTGTTTGGACCACTTATGTGGTAGTTTTCAGTTGCTGTAGCATTTTTGTTTTTTTCTTAAATCTAAACTCCTTTTATACCTCGCAACTTACTCAGCTTAAAAATGAACGCGACCTCCTCCTTTCTAAGGTAAGGTCCAACCTAAACTTGGAGACCAAAGCTTACGAAATTGACCGCCTTCAACAGCAGGTAACTCAACTTAAAAATGCTCGCGTTCCAATTACTCCAAAGCTCGAACATATTATTAGGAGCATCCCTAGTGACCTCAAGTTTATTACCATCTCTTATCTAGATGGCGAGGTATCTCTACTACTAGATGCTCCTAGTGCTTCGGCGTATGCTCGTTTTATTACCGAAATATTAAAGGATAAAAGTGTTTCTGATGTAGTTATTGTATCCGTCTACCTAGACACTAGAACAAAAGAGTATAGAGCTGGTTTTAATCTGAGTTATGAATAAAAAACTAAAAAACATACAACTCGAGCTCAGGTTCTTTTTTGGAAACCGCCAAAATATAGCTATGGTGTTTGCGCTGGTATTACTTGTGGCACTAGTTGCCTTTGGTTTATTTGGTATTCCGGCAATATATAAGGTTACCCAGGATCAAAAGCAGACAGTTATGGATTTGGAAAATATTAATGCTGCCTTGGCTAAGAAAAACGCTATCCTAAATGCGCTCGTTACTGAGCAAGCCAAGTTAGACGACTATCAGCGCAAGCTGTCTGCCGTTTTACCCCAGGAACAAAATTTACAAGTTTTTTTAACAGACGTTGTTAGCACTCTCGCCGAGCGTGGTTATCGATTGCTTTCTTTTACGCACAGTTCCGCAGGGGGCACTCCATTAAGTGTGTCGCTTCGTATGGAGGGTCCTACCGCCGAACTGCCTGCCGTTATTTCGAGCGTAGAGTCGATGCCTAGGCTTGTGTATATAAGAGAATTGAGTGTTGTTAATGAGAAGGCTAATTCTCATTTGGATATGACCGTGAACGTTTTTTTTGACCCTTTGACAGAAAGGATAGCTGCGCCAGAGACCAATTAACTATGTATCTAAAAAACTTTCTAATTCTATTGTTTACTTTACTAATAGTTGGTATATTATGGATAAGATCTGAGTTCTGGAGTTTCTCTAACGATGACTATATAAATCAGGCCATCTTAGATATCTCTAGACCATTTGAGGGAAGTATTGATTTAGAACTCCTCAAGTCGGAATCTACACCTGCCTATGAATAGTACTGACCAAGCTCAAAAAGGATTTAAAACGTTTGTTCTCACACTAATTGTGTCTCTATTTGTGTTTACTGCACTATATCTTGTTGTCAATTCAGATTCCCTCGGGGGCAAAGAAAGCCAAGTTTCCCAGGCCAATGTTTCTGATGGTCAGGTTGCTTCGGCACAAATAATTAAAGATGATACTGCGGTACCGGCAAAGGCCAGTGCTTTTGAGCAGTTATCTACGCAACAACTCCAAGTACAATCCAAGGCCGTTTTGGCGGCATCTACTACTCCAGGTTCAACAGAGTCTACTGTTCCAGATACGGGTATTACAGGTCCCACTGCAGCGGCCTTCATCGCCTCTATTTCTATTAGCATTGCTGCTTATTTGATACTCGCAGGTCCTCGAAAGTTGGCCTTGTCTTATTTTGAGCGCCGAGTAATAGACGACCTTAAATAATCACGCCATTTCAACTTTGGTAGAAACTATCCATACTAGCTTATAAATCTAATATGTATTTCAGTTGTTAACTAGCACCGCTTTTACCAGAAGTCGTTCGAGCTTTGTACCTGGAGGGGTGCACGTCATCAGTATTAGTGTGGATTCTTTAAGATACCCCGGTTTAAAGTTTTGCAATGGATCTACCAGCTCTGGTTTTAAGTTTTCTTTGCCCTCTACCTTATAGACTAATTTTTTGTTATTTACTTCAATTGTAATTTCATCCCCAGGCACAAGTTTTCCCAAGGTGGAAAAAATACTTTTGTAGTTTTTTGGGTTATAAAAAATAGGAAGTACAGAGTGCCCGTATATAAAAGCGTTTCCGGGCTCCCCGGGGACTGCCGACCCTTTATAGTGTCCAAGATATGTAGAGGGGCTTAAATCTTCGGAATTAGTCTTAGTGCGTGCCCGTTCTATTCCCAATTTGGGGATAGTCACGTAAAAATATTCTGGTATGTTTGCATTTTGAGTTAGTGGGGAAGGCGCGCCGTCAGGTTTTATTTTACTTAGTTCTGTAAATTCGAATTTGTAAAACCCCGCAGCCCTTGCTGCCATGGTGGTATTTATTTCTTGAGGTATTACTTCTTGTGTCTCAAAGAAGTAGATAGGTACGATTATTTGAGACACAAAAACCACAATTCCTAGTAGTAAGAATATTCCGGGGAGTAGTCTGGATCGTAATAGAAACGGCTGATTTACAGGTCTGTAAATTGGATCGAAGCTTTCATCCTTAATATATATTTTTTTGTCGGCAGTGTTGAGCATGCTTGTTACCTACTTAACTAATCAATATTTTCTCTATCGCTAAAGTTACCGCTATTTCCGGAAGCAGTTCCCCGGTTTTCATCTTTTTATCAATACTATAAAAACTCTCAAATAAATTTTTTATGCCGGCCTCCTCAAAACCACTAGCTTGTTTTAGGCTTTTACCTCTTACAAAGTCGGTTTGTTTTTGGTAGGCGGTTGAGTTGGTTTTTGCATGCATAATGTTTCGGAGACCATATATCAACATAGATGCTATATAAAACATATCAACGCCTTCATTTTGTAGCTGGATAAGTTCTTGGTATGTGGCCTTTCTGTTCTTAGAATACACTAGGTCCACAAACTTAAAAATATTACTTTTTTGCTGTTCTGAGTTTTCTATAACCTTCGCGTTTAGCACCTGTGCATTTTTTATAAAAGGGTTTGTTTTTCCAAGGGTTTTGTTGCTGAGTACTATTAATGTAAAGTTATTTGTTGCCGCTTTTATTTTTTCTACATATTCTGTTAGTTCGTCGCCCGTTTCTTGTGATATATCTAATACTATAAAAGGCGCGTCTCCAAATATTCCCTGTGTCGATAACTCTAAAAAAAGAGTTTCCGGTGTGATCTCATTTGCCTCGTAATTTTTCTTTGAACTGTTACCTAAGGTTTTTTGCTGATTGCTAATGAGTTTTCGAGAGGTCGCGTAGTTGTCTCCATGGACAATATATATCACTATTTTTTTTCACCAAATAAAAATCGCTGCACATATGCATGCATTTGATCGTAGTTGCCAGATTGCGGCAATAATACATAGGCACCCCCATACAATGACGCATCCTCGGGGGAGTAGAGCAGACCGCCTTCTTCTACAGCGCTTCTATCGTCCAATACAATAGATGCTATATTAGAAAAATTTATTTGTTGAGCCATTAAATAAAAGCTTTGAATATCTGCAAAGGTTAGATTAGTTTCTACATTTGCCGCATACGCATCATACAAATCCTTTAATTTTTGTGGATTTATAAAAGTTTCTACGGATAAAACCTTATCTTTTAGCGCCATTATTACTTTTTGCTGTCTTGCGGACCTTGCAAAATCTGTATCTTCGTTGTTAGTGCCTTTGCGGGAGCGCACATATTTAAGAGCCGTTTTGCCATCCATTTTAGAACTGCCTGCTTTAAACTCCACAGTTTCATAGCGTTCGTTTAGTGGTGCATTTTCTTTGCCCTCGATAGGGTAGTAGTAGTCAACAAAGCTGTTTTCCACATTTACCTCTATACCCCCCATAATATCGATGGTTTCCTTAAACAATTCAAAATTTACAACGGCATAGTAGTGGATTGGTATACCAAGAACGTTTTCTGAGACCTTTACTAGGTTTTCTATTCCGTCATAAGCATATATAGCGTTAATTTTTGACTGGTAGCCCTTTGGGCTTTCGACCCACAGGTCTCTTGGTAAAGAAATGAGTACTACGTCATTTTCTACTCTACCTATTGATGCCACCAGTAGCGTATCGGTTAATTCTGAGGTTACTATTCCTGTTGACCT
>JBPOHY010000063.1:0-1728 GCA_052035055.1 candidate division WWE3 bacterium
GTTGAGGTACGAAATCCATCACATTGATTTTTCAATAAATCGTGGGTTTCCTTCGTCAACCCACGCTACGACTACTGTAATAACTCAGATGCTACTAAGGTTTAATGTTAAAATTTAATATCAAGCCCCATTTCTTTTGCTGATTGTTTCAAACTTTCTTTTATGTCTTCTTCTTGTTTTTGTTTTATCATACTTTCTACTGTTTTAGGACTAAAAAATGAAGGGTCTGTTTTATTTTTTCTAATATACTCAGCTAGATATTCCCTAACGTGTACATATTCACAGATACGACTACATGCATACCACCCTACACTATTAGGAGTTAAATACTCAAAGTCAGCTTGGTCTTGAGTAGCTGAACCAAGTGACTTACCCTTTGCGTTGTGTTTTGCTAAATGTTTTAAAGAGAATTTTTTATTAGCGCAGTCTATATGCCATAAGTGGGAATTATAGTTTTTTGTTTTATGTGTAGTGTTTTTTAACCATACTCGAATAACCTGTATTTTTTCCACAGGGTCTTCCAAAATTTCAGCATTGTAGGCGGCTGCTTCCCATGTTGTTTCTTTGTCTTGGTATACCTTTGTCCAATGTAAAGCATGGGTATTATTTACAGCTAAAAGTAAAAATAACCTGAGTTCGGGATAAGAGTAATGCAGAAAGGCTTACCAAAGCGGTAGAATTTGGTTTCTCAAGACTAAACACCACCGCATTTGGAGCCTTTCGCATGGAACATATTACCGAACTTTTCTGTCAAGTCGATGATTTTTGCCAAACTTTTGAACAAGAACAAAAATCGCATTTACTCACCACAGGTGGACAGAAGCGACAACGAACGGCAGGACTCAGTCTGTCAGAACTAATGACCTTGGCCATACTCTTTCATCAGTTACGCTTTCGCCAGTTCAAAGCATTTTATCAACACTATGCTCAGCCATTCTTGCGTCGAGAGTTTCCAACACTCCCTAGCTACAATCGCTGTGTGGAGTTAATGCCACGCTGCTTTGCTGCACTTTTTGCTTTCTTTCAAAAAGTCAAAGGCCGATGTACAGGTATTAGCTTTATCGACTCAACCAAACTGCCTGTGTGCCACAACCGCCGTATTACAAGGCATAAGGTCTTTGCTGCTCATGCAGGGCGCGGCAAAAGCAGCTTAGGCTGGTTCCCACATAGGTGAGCTTCTGGACTTTCAGCTAACAACAGGCAACACCGATGATCGAAAACCTGTCAAAACATTCTGTCAGAAGCTCACAGGGTTATTGGCAGGCGACAAAGGGTATCTCAGTGCAGAGCTACGCGAACAAGTGGCCGATAAGGTTCGCCTCATTACGCCTGTGCGTAAAAAAATGAAGCCGCTAGTTATTACACCTTTTGAAAAATATATTCTTAAACATCGAAGCCTGATCGAAACGGTGAACGACGAGTTAAAAAATCTGTACCAAATTGAGCATACGCGACACCGCTCTGTCAATAACTTCTTGGTCAACTTAATGGCAGGACTAATTGCCTATTGCTTGAGTCCGAGTAAGCCAAGAATCGCTATTTCTTCAACTTACCCAAATCAAACCATTGCAACATAAGGATTCTTATCCCGAACTCAGGTTAAAAATAAGCCTACAAATAGATTCTTATTCATTTTGGTTACCTTTAATTTTTACCATGTTTCTATACTTTTTCAGGTATTCTCGCTTGTTTAAGCTTAGTAGCCTGTATGCAGCGTAGCGAAATACA
>JBPOHY010000044.1:0-4682 GCA_052035055.1 candidate division WWE3 bacterium
TTGACCTTATTGATATGGCTAGTAGTTTAGGAGTTGGCGCATTACTTATGGGCAGTATTTCTAAGGAGTTGTACAACCACGCTCAAAAGAAAAACTTTGCCGTAGGGGCATTTATAGGCTTTGGGAAGTTAGTAACACCCACACCCATATACAATTTCTTAAACAAAATTGCCAATAGGTATGTTTTTTTTGATGGCTACAATAACGCACTCAAAGTTCCTGTTCCTGCTGATTTTGATTTTGCCTCAGTGTCTGCAGGTAGGCCCAAAAATATATTTAAATTGGCAAAAAAGGGGCAGGACGTACAAATTCTCTTGACGCAACACTTTGGTGCATTTGGCAAGATTGACAGAGTATCAAAATCTAGTATATTTGTAGAGCTCGTCTCAAGTAAAGAGGTAATAGAGGTCACGGCTCCAAACCTTTACATTGTTGAATAATTACAAATGACTGCATTTTCTAAGTTTCAAAGAATATTGGTTTTGTTTTTAGTATCCGTAGCCTTCTTTTTTGGCGGGTATTATTTTGGACTTAGAGGATATGAGTTTGAAATCAGAAAAAACCCCCCTGAAATAAAAATAAAAAATAAAGCTCCAAAGAACGCTGATGTTGACTTTGCGTTGTTTTGGGAGGTATGGGACTTGGTACAAGCAGAATACTTAGAAAGACCTGTGGACGGTGAAAAGATGCTTATGGGGGCTATTACGGGCATGGTTGCTTCTTTAGGAGATCCGCACACTGCGTTTTTACCTAAACCATTAAATGAGGTTTTTGATGCCGCGCTAAATAATACTTACCACGGTATTGGAGCAGAACTAGGTCTAAAAGAGAATCAGCTCATTGTGGTGGCTCCTCTTGAGGGTTCTCCTGCAAAAGCGGCTGGGGTCTTACCCGGAGACAAAATACTCGAAATTGATGGATCCACTACAGCCGGCCTAAATGTTTCTGAGGCCGCGGCTAAAATAAGGGGTAAAGAGGGTACCTCAGTGTTGCTACTCCTACAAAGAGGTGACAGCGACTCGTTTGAAAAGCCAATTACCCGTGGGGTTATTAAGGTTGATAGCGTTACCTGGGAGGATAAGGGCGAGGGTATTGCTTATATAAAAATAAACAGGTTTGGTGGCGATACAAACAGGGAGTGGAGTGAGGTTGTTAAGAAAATTAATACTAAGATGGTTGAACTGGATACGATCATTTTAGATTTAAGGGGTAACCCCGGTGGTTACTTACAGAGCTCGGTATATATTGCTGGCGAGTTTTCTACAGATAAAGTTGTACTTTACCAGCAGTCTGCTACCGGCGAGGAAGAGGCCTACAAGACAGATAGAGTAGGTGTTTTTACGAGAATACCCAAAGTTTTTGTATTAATAGATGAGGGAAGTGCCTCATCCTCAGAAATATTGGCTGCCGCGCTTAAGGAGCATGTGGGTGCTACGTTGATAGGCAAAAAATCATTTGGTAAGGGAACTATACAAGACGCCAAAAATTTTGAAGATGGTTCGGGGATCAACATTACCACCTCCAAGTGGTTAACTCCAACCAAGGAATGGATTCACCACAAGGGTATTAATCCAGACGTAGAGGTTGATGGTTTATTGACCGCTGACACTAAAGAAGGCGGAGTACAACCAGATAAGCAACTAGAAAAGGCAATAGAGCTTGCCAAGCAAATATAAGTACTAAATTAATTCCGGAGCGCACAGCGCACAATTTTAATGCAAAGTTCAACTAGTACACCTAACGCACCAAGAAAATCTATGTTTAGATTAGTTTTATTGCTAATAGTAGTTTTTTCTTTTATAAAATTTTTTCCCAAAGTCACTGGTGGTTTAGTTTATGACCTGCAAAAGGCTTTTGATCGTTCTAAAGCCTTAAACCGGTTAAGCTCTGGCAATAAAGAGTTAGTTGAGGAAGAATCTACCATAATTAATGTTGTGGAGAACGTTTCACCAGCGGTAGTTTCTATTGTAGTGAAAACTGTTGATTTTGACCTATTCAACGGTCCCTCATCTACAGAGTCGGGGATTGGTACGGGTTTTATTGTGGATCCAAGCGGTATCATCGTTACAAACAGCCACGTTGTTGATGACCCCGACGCGGAGTATTCGGTTGTTACAAAAGATGGGGAGGCTTATGAGGTTGAGAATGTTCACAAGGATTCCACAAGCGATTTAGCCATAATAGAAATTACAGCTAGGGACTTGCCTGTTGTTGCCCTGGGTGACTCGGACAACCTAAAGGTTGGTCAAAAGGCTATAGCTATAGGAAATGCATTGGGTAGGTTCCAAAACACGGTAACCGTAGGTGTTGTATCAGGCATAGGGCGTCAAGTTTATACTTACGGTGGGTTTGGTACTGCATCAAACGTTCAGGAAAATGCTATTCAGACCGACGCCGCGTTAAACCCCGGTAATTCGGGAGGCCCCTTATTAAACTCAGCTGGGCAGGTTATTGGCATAAATGTTGCCACCTCGGTGGGGGCTGACAATATTAGCTTTTCTATCCCGGTTAACAATTTAAAACCAATTTTAGAAGTGTTTCTGAAAGAGGGGAAAATAGTTAAACCTTATATAGGGGTTTCTTACACAATGATAACTAAGGAATTGGCAAGCCTGAGGCGCCTACCCGAGGGTGCTTTTGTGCAGAGAATTATAAAAGATTCTCCCGCAGATGAAGCAAAAATACAGCGAGGCGACATTATAGTTAAGTTAGGGGACACTGCGATAAATGCCGAACTTTCTTTAGCAAAAGCTATAGCTCAAAGGAAAATAGGTGAAAAGGTTGTGCTAGAAATAGACCGTGAAGGAAAGATAGTAAAAGTTGATTTAACATTAGCCGAAGCCCCAGAAGAATAATTAATCGTCGTTCTCTACGGTTTCTACTTGGGTAGGGTCCGTGGCGTTTGGGTCGCTAAATGCCGCTAGGAGCTTGTCCAGTTCGCCATTCATTATTGTATATATGTTTCCCCAGCTTTTTTTGAGTCGGTGGTCGGTTATACGGTCCTGAGGAAAATTATAAGTACGAATCTTTTCGGAGCGGTCACCCGTACCAACTTGGTTAGTGCGCAAGTCTGTAAGGCTTTTAACTTGTTGTGCTTGCATTTCCTGATAGAGTCTCGAGTTTAGGATATTTAGAGCGTTTTGTCTGTTTCTTCCTTGTGTTCGTTCCTCTTGGCATTCTACGACTACTCCAGTAGGGTTGTGAATAAGTCGTACTGCGGTGGACACCTTATTAACATTTTGTCCTCCCTTGCCACCACTCCTAAAAAATTCCCATGTTAGATCTTCGGGTTTGATCTCAATGTTCACATTTTTCACTTCTGGTAATACTGCTACGGTTGCTGTGGAGGTGTGTATGCGGCCTCCTGACTCTGTTGTGGGTACTCGCTGTACTCTGTGTACGCCTGATTCATTTTGGAGTAAATTGTAAACATTTTTTCCTTTTACATTAACCATTACCGTTTTTATTCCGCCTGCAATATTTTCTGACCTAAATACATCTTCTACTTTAAAGTTTTTATTTTCAGCGTACCTCATGTACATCTTGTATAGATCCAATGCAAAAAGACCGGCTTCATCGCCCCCGGTTCCTGCTCGGATTTCGATTGTGGCTAGGTTTGGATTTATTTCTACCTCACCGCCAGAACTTTGTTCCGTTTGCCCTGTTGGAGATAAGGAATCTATTGTCTTTTGGAGTTCTTCTATTTGGGTATTTAAGTTTAAAATTTCCTCCTCCACTAGTGTTTTTAGCTCTGGTTCGGCGGATGTTAATAGCGAGGTAGATTCGTCAATTTTTTGACGTAACAGGTTTATCTCGTTTTCGAGGTTTGTCTTGATGCTATCCATCTTATTAATCTATTTTGTAGATCGTGATTCTTGCAATAGGTCTTTGAGCGAAGGTTGTGGAGTCTTGTCTTTACTCTTTACGACTCTTTCAGCTTTTGCTTTTTTGATTTCTTCGACTTTTTGTTTCTTGCCTGCTGCTACAACCTGCTTCTTTTTAAACTTGTCTATTCTACCCTCGGTATCAACAAACTTTTGTTGGCCGGTGTAAAAGGGATGACAAGCACTACAAATTTCCACCCTCATTGTCTGAAGGACAGAAATAGTGTTAAAAGAGCTGCCGCACGCGCAAGTTACGACACAATCTGTATATACTTTTGGTTGAATTGAATCTTTCATAAGCGTGAGAGAGTATATCAGGCTTTTTTTAATTCGGCAATTGTTACTCCTGCAGCAATAATTATTGCACCTATTATCATAGGATTAGTGGGTATCTCACCTAATAGTAAAAATGCTATTGGTACAGTAAAAACCGGCTGTAAGTAGCTAAAAATTGCTGTTTCTTTGACTTCCACTTTGTTTAGTCCCCATTCAAAGGCAATATAAGCTACAAGAGACGAAACTAGGGCCATATATAAAATTCCAAGGATTGGTACTAGGGTTAAGCTACTTACTGCAAAGTCTATTGGCCCAAATGCCCCAAAGTTTTCTAAAATAGCTAAGGGTATAAATGACGCGAGTCCTACATAAAAAGTAAGTATCATGAGCATAGTAGCCGGGTATGCGCGCTTCATCGGCTTTAAATGCCAAAATTTTAATGTTTTGTTTAGTTTTAATGATTTAACTCCTAGGCTCATTTTGGACCACATGATATACATCACAAAACAAAAATTGTAGGCA
>JBPOHY010000053.1:0-13219 GCA_052035055.1 candidate division WWE3 bacterium
TCTTTGTATTAAACTTAAACGACTCCCCAATAAGTAATATTAAATTTTGCCTAAGGCAGTTGCCTAAGGGAGTTGGCATAAAACGGAGGACAAAATGTCTGATCAAAATAATTTATATATAACTAAAGAAGGCCTACAAAAGTTAAAAATCGAGTTAAAAGAACTAATCGAAGTTCGAAGACCCGATATTGCCCAAAGAATACAAGATGCTAGAGAAATGGGTGATATTTCGGAAAATGCTTTGTACGACGAGGCCAAAAAAGAACAATCCTTTATAGAAGGTAAAATTTCTGAACTCGAGGAAATAATAAAATCCGCCAAAGTAGCTGATTCTGTAGCTAAAGGATTTGTTGTAATAGGGTCAAAGGTAAAAGTACATATCGATGGAGACGAAGAGGAATTCCATATTGTAGGCGGTCCAGAGGCAAACCCAGTGGAAAAAAAGATTTCGCACGAGTCTCCTTTGGGGGCAGCTCTAATGGGTAAAAAAGTAGGCGAAAAAATAGAAGTCGAAGCACCCATAGGCAAATTAGCCTATACAATATTAAAAATCGGATAAAAGGGTTGACCAAGCACATGTGTTTGTGTTAATTGTTTGATACTTGAAAATTGAATAGTATAAAAGCATTGATGAAGACAAGTAGTTAGTGCAATTGTGGACTTAAAGAGAGCGGCGTTAGGTGAAAGTGTCGCAGTCAAACACACTAGTGAAAAAACTTCGGAGCTGCAGGAAGAAATTGTGGTTGTATTTTGGAAGGAACGCGTACCCGCTAAGGCGGGTTCGCTAACACTTTCGGCTGAGTACATCCTCAAGTGTAGACCCTAGCCGGGATTGCCCGTTATAGCAATAATCTGTGTCGATAGTTCGGAGCAGATATGAGATCCCGCCGCGGCGGGATGAATTGAGGTGGTATCGCGTATTTTCACTATAATAAAGTGGAAGAACGCCCTCACATGTTTCTAAACGCTTTATTGCGCTTGGGAGCAAGTGGGGGCGTTTTTTGTTGCAAATTAGAACAGAAAAGCTTTAAACAAATCATTTAACAATAAAGGAGCCTGAGATGAACATAAGCGTTTACTATGGAGCAGAGAAGGCAATTGCAAGGTCACTGTACACATACGCTAAAACGATTTCTGCATGGACTATGGAAGCCGCGCAAAGAAAAGAGCCAGTACTTCCACAGAAACCCGAAATCATTTTGGAACAATTGGAAAATGGTCTATCCGTACTGCTTTTAGACGGCGTGATGCCAGTTGGTTTTTTGACGACATATCATCTTGGAATGGCCGGCAACAACACATGGTGGGAGGTAGGCACAGGAATTGTACCCCCCAAGTATCGTGGGCATGGCTTAGGGCATATATTGTACAGAAGAATAGCGTTGATGCATCCACATAACATACTGATATGCACAACAAAAAACCCGGTATCTTTGCACTTATCTTTAGAAGCTGGGTTTAGTTTGGAATCTTACAACGTAATCCCATTGGATATACGAATAAACCTGTGTTATACGGTTTCGTGTTTTGTACCAAATGGTGACCCGCACACGTGTGCATCAGAACACAACCTTGGAGGCCCGTGCTCTGCACGCGTAAGGTGGGCATTAACAAGGGTCTGCTAGACATGGTTTTACGCGAATATTGTAAGTGTGATGGAAGGAAGCCCTATACGATCCATCACACTTTTCACAATTATGATAAATACTGATCGTTTAATAAAAATATCTTTGGAATTAGTTCAAATAGACAGTCCTTCTGGCTACGAAAAAGATGTGGTCGACTACATATTAAGGTATTTAGAAACCATTGGCGTAGAAAGTACCTTAGATACCTACGGAAACGTTATAGTGATTGTTGCCGGGGACAGCAAATTAGAACCGGTTATACTTACGGCACACTTAGACACGGTAGAACCAGGAAAAGGTATAAGGCCGGAGGTTAAAAACATAGCCGGTATCGATACAATTGTAAGCGCAGGGGACACAATACTAGGCGCAGACAACAAGGCTGGCGTAGCATGCATTTTAGAGACATTAACAGCCATACTGGAGGAATCAATCCCCCATCCCACACTGGAAATTGTTTTTACGCTGTCAGAAGAAATCGCAAACCTTGGGGCAACTAACCTTGACTACACGTTATTAAAATCCAGGATTGGCTTTTCATTTGACGGATCTGGCGCAGTTGGAACAATCACAACCGCGTCTCCCTTTTATAACAGATTCGATATAGAAATTGTTGGCAAGGCAAGCCACGCGGGCAAACCGGAACTTGGAATAAATGCTCTTAAGATATTGGGCAAGGGACTTCAAAATATAAATCTCGGCAGAGTAAGTCAAAATACTTTATGCAACATCGGGCAAGTAATTGGTGGCAGCACGCGCAATACAGTACCTGGAACAATAACAGTAATGGGAGAAGTACGCAGCTACCTCGAAAATGAACTAACGCAAGAAACCAATAAAATAATATTGGCTTTTGAGGAGGCCGCCCAACAACTCGGTGGAACAATAAACCACGAAATAGTGAGAGAAAATCCCGGGTTTAAGCTTGCGGCCGACGATGAGTTGGTAAAGCTAGGCATGGAAGCCGTGCAAAACCTGCAAATACCGCAGGTCTTACAGGAAACAACCGGTTGCTATGATGCAAACATATTTTTTGACCATAAAATTAGGATTTTAAACTTTAGTAACGGTTCCAAAAGTAACCACACCGTTAATGAATGTATAGCAGTAGGAGATTTAGTAAACACAGCAAACATCGCCTATGAATTAGCGACAAATTTAAACTTATACAGATTTGTGTTAAATTGAAAAAGAAATTATGGCCACACTAAAAGAATTAAGAGATGAAAGAATAAAGAAACTCGAAGAGCTAAAAAGTCTTGGTATAGAACCATACCCAGCGGAAACATACAAAAATATCGAAATTGGCAAATTGCTCGAAAATTTTGATAAATACACAACGGACATGACGGTAGCAGGGAGAATAAAATCTATCAGGCGCCATGGAAAACTTACCTTTGTGGACATAAGGGACGCTACAGGCACAATACAGCTCTATTTGAATCAAAGCATACTTACTGCGGACTTAAAACAAAATCAAATTTCTTATAACCATTTAAATTTACTAGATACAGGGGATTTTGTTGAAGCCTGCGGTAAACCCATTATTTTGCAAAGTGGCCAAAAATCTATAGAAACCAAGTCACTACGATTCTTAGGCAAAGCGCTGAGACCGCTACCAGATGCATGGGATGGCTTAAAGGATAAAGAAACGCGCTTAAGACGTAGATATATTGACACTAATGTGAACGAGGACGTTTATCAACGCTTTTTGCGCAGGGCAAAGTTTTGGAAAGCTCACAGGGATTTTTTTGAAAGCAAAGGATTTATTGAAATGAATATACCGGTACTAGAACACATACCTGGTGGCGGAGATGCAACTCCATTTATCACACACATGGAAAGCATAGACGAAGATTTTTATCTGAGAATCTCGCAGGAATTACCACTAAAAAGGTTAATAGGCGGAGGCTACGAAAAAGTATTTGAAATAGGTCCAAGATTTAGAAACGAAGGCCTATCAGACGAACACCTACCCGAACACATGGCTATGGAATTTTACTGGGCTTACGCCGATTGGAAAGACGGCATGGAGTTCATTAAAGAATTACTAAACTATGTTATTAAAGAGGTTTATGGGGATAAAAAGGTATTTAGCATTCGTGGGTTTGATGTTGATTTTTCAAAGGGCTGGGAAGTAATAGACTTTGGAGAAATTTTTGAAAAAGAGTATGGGATTGATATTTATAACCCCGATTTAGAAAAAATAAGAGCCGAGCTCGTCAAAAAAAAGGTGAAAATAGACTTTGACGTAAATATCCCGCGGGGAATTGATAACTTATGGAAACAATTGCGAAAAAACATTGCAGGACCCGCATTTTTGATTAACCATCCAAAATACTTATCTCCTTTGCAAAAGCCAAGCAAGACCAATCCAAACATGGTTGAAAGGTTTCAACCCATAATAGCCGGTAGCGAACTAGGTAATGGATGGACCGAGGTCAACGATCCGATAGATCAATTTGATAGATTTTCTGAACAGCAGGCAATGCGCGACAACGGTGACGGGGAAGCTCAGTGGCTAGATATAGACTATGTAGAAATGCTCGAATACGGTATGCCACCTACTTTTGGATACGGCCACGCCGAGAGAACTTTTTGGTTTCTAGAAGATGTGAGTGCAAAAGAAGGAGTCATATTCCCACAAATGAAATTTGAATTAGAAGAAACCACAAGGGAAATTTATAACTTGCCGGGCCAAAATGAAAAGAAAATAAACTTTATAAAAGACACAAAGTACACTATCACGGAAAAGGTCAAAAAAGACTTCCCAGGAATGCTTTATGCGTACACGGTAATAGAAAATGTAAATGTGGAAAAAACAAACCCAGAGCTTGAAAAATTCAAAGAACAGGTTTTAGCGAAACTAAGCGGTAAAAACATAGAGTATGTAAACTCTTTACCTGCTATAGATGCGTACAAGAAAATTTATAAACAAACCGGAGTGGATTGGAGAAGTAAAGCGCCATCCCCCCTTGCACTATTAAAAAGAGTAGTTACCGGCAAAGGCTTATACACCGTAAATACTGCTGTAGATGCCTATAACTTAGCAGTGCTTGAATCCGGAATAGGGTTGGGAGGGTTTGATTTTGAATATATAAAAGAACCGGTGTCTCTGAGATATTCTAAAGCTGGAGAAAAGATGCACCTGCTTGGCGACGAACAAGAAACCACACTAGAAGATGGAGTACTTGTTTATGCTGACAACGAAAAACTCATTACATTAAATTTAAATTACAGAGATATTAACGAAACTAAGATCACGGAAAAAACAAAAAACATCATTCTTTTCGCCGATGGCGGGCCAGGTATCGAAAGGGATGGAGTTTTAGAAACACTGCAAAAAGGTTCAGACTACATCACAAAATTTTGTGGAGGAGTTCAAAAAACTATTTATTTAGTAGACTAAGGAGCCAATTTAAACATATGGAATTTAACAAAGTAAACGCAGAAAAATTACTAGAAGAACACGTAAAGGACGACTACCAAAAGCTGCACGCCCATATGGTCGCGAAGGCGTTGGGCGCCTATGCACAAAAGTTGGGCGAAGACGAAAATTTGTGGTACCTTACAGGACTTTTACACGATATTGATTATTTTGAACACCCGGAGGAACACCCAAACAAGTCGCTAGCGTGGTTTAAAGATTGGGAATTCCCACAGGAACTAATTACGGCAGTTGCCGAGCATGCTTGGCAAAGAACTAACACAACTATCGAATCAAAATTAGGCGCTGCATTAGTCGCTATAGATGAGCTTGCAGGGTTTTTATATGCATATAGCCTAATGAAACCCGACGGGTTTAATGGTATGGAAGTAAGTTCGGTAAAGAAAAAGTTTAAAGATAAAGCATTTGCCAGAAAAGTAGACCGAGAAGAAATACTGCTTGGAATTGAAAAATCAGGCTTTAACTTTGAGGATCATGTACTCTTTATGATTGAAGTATTTAAAAAGTAAAACTTAGTAGACTAAAGTTTGGTAGAATGTTATCAGAATGCCGGAACTAGAGCAACCCAGCCAAGACAATCAAAATATCAATACTCAAGCGCCAGTACAACCCACAAGAGCAGAAATAACTGAGAGGAAAAAACGAAGGTTTATTAAGTACGTGAAGGCCTTAGTAACACTAAGCATCGTAATCGCGCTCATCCCAGTGGTTTGGATAGCTATTTCAACGTATATCAGTCAAAACAAACCTAAAGTACTAATAAAGGACGAAGAAACTGCGCCACCTATAATTGAAACTATTCCTCCAACAGAAGATCCGCTTAGGACCTATACAAACGAGCACTTTAAGTTTTCTTTTAAATACCTAAAAGAAGATAAGTTAATAGCTCCAGCATTTGTACTTGGGGAAAATCAAAAAATAGAGGTCATTTTTGGGAAAAGTTTACCTGCGGAAGATATTACGGAATTTAACTTAGCAGATGGCTATATTTTTAGGATCATCCCACTAGTCCTATCGATACAAGATATAAACAAGATAGCAACTATAAAACAAACCACACTAAAAGGCGTGTGCCCCTCAACCGCAGAAGTTACTAACATCTCAAAAGCACTAGTAGGCAATATTGAAGGCAACATGTTCGAAGTGTTGAATTGTAACGTCAACTTTGTTATTAGGTATGTGCTTGTAGAAGGGCAGGTGTACGAGATAACTCAAGTTTACAAAGGGGATATCGGTGTAAAGCAAGTTTACAAGACAAAAACCGAGGATATTCTTAGCTCACTAGATTTTGAGGTCACTACAAAAATTGAAGAACTGAGCCCATATATCACGCACACGGCGACAAGACACAACATAGCTTTTGAATATCCAAGAAATTTCGACCTCACATGCTGTATAATCGCAACGCCGCCTTATAGCAACCCAGAAAAACAAATATTTGGGGCACAACCAACAATAGATGGTAGCCCAATTGATCCTAAAAACTTTAAGGGCTTTGGTATATTTCTTGATCCAAATCCAAAACAGCTGGTACTAGAGCAATATGTACAAGAAGAAAAACAAAAGCTAACCGACCAGTACAAGATAGTAAAAGGAGTTTCTCCCACCGGAACAGACGAAACGGTGAGTGTTGGAAACTTGACGGGAACATGGCTAAAGGGGTATACATGGCATGGAGAAAATGTATTTATTGCAAAAATCCCTCTAGTAAATTCGGTAATTGTAATTTACGACACAGGGCTCGATAGCGAAATCTTAAATACTTTACTACTGTCCTTCAAAAAGAATAACTAAATATGCGCGATGTAAAAATTATAAAATATCAGAAAAAGTACGACTATACCTATGCTTATGGGACTTTTCCAACGATTGAACTATTAGAAACACGCCCAAGCAAAGTGGTCAAAGTGCTATTACATACACAACCTAGTAGAACCGAAGAGCTGGAAAAAGTTATTCAGTTATGCAAGAAAAACCGAGTTTTGTTTGAGTTTAATAACAGGCATATTGAGAAAATCTCCCCCAAAGAAAATACAAAGGTTATAGGAATTTTTGAGAAGTACGCGAGCGAAATACCTTTAGATGCCGGTAATCACATAGTTTTAGTGAACCCAAGCGATATGGGCAATACGGGCACAATAATTCGAACCATGGTTGGTTTTGGTATAAATCAGCTGGCACTTATTAGACCAGCAGTTGATATTTTTGACCCGCGTGTTGTAAGAACCAGTATGGGCAGCATTTTTAAGGTTAAATTTGAGTATTTCGATGATTTTGGCGATTATCAAAAAAAATTTCCAGCACAGCAACTCTATCCATTTATGCTAGGAGGACGCTATGACTTGACACAAGTAAAGTTTGAAACACCCTTTGGGCTAGTTTTTGGAAACGAAGGCGAGGGACTTGCTAGGAGTTTTAATAAAATAGGAAAAAGCGTATATATAAGGCACAGTAAAGAAATCGATTCTCTAAATGTTTCGGTAGCAGCTAGTATTGCATTGTATCAGGCAACAAAAGCTATTTAACCAGCAAAATAGCATTACTTACACTTCGGCCTGGGCCAACAACATATTTCCCATTTACATACATCGCAGCAGTACCACCACCATCTAAATTAAGCGAATCTTTAGCACCAGCAGCGCGCATCGCGTATGCCGCATCTATTACGCTCGCATTAGATATGTATGCTAAATAGATATTTTTGTCGTCAGTGCCTATTGCCCCACGCAATCCTTTTACACTCTGATAAGAATCTATATCTCCAGAATCCACCACCACGTTACCGTCTTCTAGCAATGCCGGAAAATTAGAAACCGCCCCGGTAACGCCATCACCATCGTAATCGGATGTATCTTCATAAAACTTTGTAGAATTACCATTAAAAGTCATCATCGCGGTTTCGAACCAAGACAAAGCGTCCTCGTTAAACCATTCTTTATCGTTGGAGTCATAAAAAGCAAAGTCAAAAGAGTTAACTTTGCCGGCGCACTGAGGATAGTCGGGAGGACAGGCATACGCACCTACAACTCCTGCGATTGCGTTGTTTTCACTTACATACTGAGCCATACTCTTGGTTGCACAGTTGTCTTTACAGTCATCCTCGATGGCAGCTATAGTTTTAACTTTTACTGACGACTTGGGCATTTTAATTAAATACATACCAAAATTACCTTTTTCCGTATTAACCGTAATATAACTGTAACCACCACCAGACGCAGTAGCTGGCGGGGGTAAAGAAGCTAAATATTTTTGGTAAGAGGCATCCAAATTTTTATTTTCGGAAGTAATAAGGGCAGTCAACTCGTCAAATCGCTGGTCTATTAATAAGGCTCCCCAACCTTCCACATTGTCTACAGACTGTTTTGTATCAAGTTTGGCACCACCATTACGAGTAACCTTTGACTTATAGCTAGTATACAAATCATAGATAGCATCAACATTAAATAAAAAGGTTCCTTCTTTTGTCGCCTTGAGTTCTTCTAGGTCTTTTTCCATAACCGCTAGTTTAAATTCAGCCTGTTTTTTTTCTATAAGTTCTAAATGATCGTCAAAAAGTTCTTCCGAAAAATTTGCATTTAGCGAATTCTGTTTTTCTTGTAAATCTGTTAGCTGGGCATTCGAAGTACGAACACTGTTCTGTAAATCAACGACGAGCAAAAAAGTATATATTAATAAACCCGTGCAAGCAGAAAATACAAAAAAGATAGTGAGTGAAAAAATGGAGTGAGTATGTACAACTTTACCAAGGTTATCTTTAAAGGGCATCCTATAAATGATACCCCAAACATAGAAGTTTTAAAAATTGCGGGGTACGTATACAATTAGAATATATGAAGCCCACAGCTGGATTTGCCCATATAGCTTTGATTGTTGCCGTAATATTGCTGGTAGTTGGAGGCCTAGGTACGGGTGCATACTTTTTTTTTGGTAAACAAGAGCAGGCTGCTGCACAAAAAAGCGAACTTGCACCCACTGAACAAACCGAATATGAGAAAAAAACGGTAGAAACAAAAGTTAGCGCCGAAATAAGCCCCTTCTCTAAATACCTCTCCGACGGTGTAACGGAAAAACAAGAAGGAAAAATGGAAGTCGATGTAGATTTAAAACTGTATCTTTTTTACAAATCTTCTTGCGGTGGAGGTATCGAATGCTTTGAGGCTGCATTCTCAAAATGCCAACCAGCAACATTGGAAATTATGCTTATGGAGTCAATAGTGTATTTTTATGATATTAAAGGCCCCAAAGATGGCTATTGCGAAGTAACCTCAAAATTCTTAAAAAACATAAACCCAGCCTTTGAAAATGTTGAGATGACCTGTCTCTATGACTCCAAAAACAATTTTGAAAAAGAAACAACCCTGATGACACGTTGTTCTGGCCCTTTATATATATTAATGACCGATCCCCAACCATCTAATTAGGTACTATTCAGTACTTTTCTGATATAGTCCTTTGCCCTCTTAGTTCTGACCAACTTAAGACGATCATAGCTAACACCAGACTCTTTACCAGAGGTGGTTATTAAAACAGTATCTCCATCCTGGAGTACATAATTTAGCTTTTGCATCGCACCATTTACGCTGACCTGCACACACTTATTGCCAACATCTTGGTGTACATAGTAAGCATAGTCTAGTGCGGTAGCACCGATAGGCAACTCAAATATGTCGGCTTTTGGGCTAAACACGTAAACGTGGTCATTTTCTTTGTGGATCTTTTGCTCTTTGTGCTCTTCGTACCTTGTATATTCCAAATTTTTGAGCCACTCTGGATCTTTAAGCAAGCGCTTAGCCAGGTCTTTTCCAATTTTATAGAGCGAGTGACTGGCTGGGCCGTACTCATTAAATTCGTGCATCTCATGAGTTCTTATTTGTACTTCTATAACCAGCGAAGGGCTTAGTCTAAATGAATCGTGAATAGACCTATATCCAAAGGGTTTGGGTGTAGCAATATAATCTGTGTGCTCGGCAGGGAGGTGGTCAAAAGCCCTCTTTAGCAATTCCTCTACTTTGTAGCATTCATCTACAGTGTCTACCATTATGCGGTAAGCAACTAAGTCCAACACCTTGCGTATATCGCCTACTTCGAGCTTCTTTTTTTGTAATTTCTTAAAGATTGAGTAATTACTCTTAATACGGTTGTCAACTCTAGCGGTAACACTTTCCTCTTTTAGGATTGCTTTTAAAAACTTGTCAAAATCCAAAAACCTACGCTTGTTTTTACTCATAAAAGTTTCTTTTTGCTTTTGAATAAGGTAAAAGCTCGAGGGCTCAGAAATTTTAAAGGATTCGTTTTCTATTAATCCAATAAATTTACTCAAACTCATTAAATGACAAACAGGAGAATATAAGTACAGCGCTTTTTCCGCCGTTTGTTTCCTCTTTTCCTGGGGTAATACGTGGGAAGTTTTTAGGTTTTCTATTTTGTCAGCCATGCGAACTAGCAATAAGCGATAGTCCTCGGCCAAATTCAGAAAAGTTCTCAATATCACATCTGAATTTATATCTTTGGGATGAATCTTCTTAACCTCCTCTTTTTTTAGCTTTTGAAAGTCCAAAAGCAACGTTAGTAAGTCATCGCCAAACAAATTTTTGAGCTGCTCGTTGGAAGTATGGCTAAACTCCGGGATATGGTGAAGCATGGCCAAAGCAAGCACTGTTTCATCGTGTATTTTTATTTTTTTTAATAAATTGACTACTCTAGTGGCATGCAAAAAATAACTATCGCCATTTAGCCTCGTTTTATCTTTGTATGTGGCTTCTGCAAACTCAGCTGCCCTTTTTAATAAGCCTTCGTTAGACATAAAAAAAGCCCCCGTATAGGAGGCTGTTGTAAATATACGAACAAATACAATTACAGCCTCCGCACGGATTTACCAACGGAAATAATGCAATTGGTCTGAAGGAGCCTTAAATTTTTTACAACAGTGATAATATACATAACCTTAAAGTTATAGCATTTTATAACCAGCGCAGCAATAAGCGATTTTACATTATAGGTTACCTGTTATATACTCTTGAAAAACATGCCATAAAAGGAGATCAACATGCGTAAGCTTAAAACCCAAGCAGCTAAAGATTGGTTTGCATTTTTTGTTGTAGCCAGTCTGGGAGTAATTTTGGAAGCGATTGACATCAAAACCGATTTTGTTAACAAAACGATCTGGGAACCTATGTCGAACGCATTGAATAGCCCAGTCATCCCGAGCACGCTATCTAACTATGAGGTCGAAGTGGTGCTACTCGTGGGCATCTTGGTTGGAGTTATTTTTATTCTGTCTAAAATGAATAATCGCAATTAGTCTTTTTTGGGCACACAATGATCATAAAGTAAGTAAATGATCCGTGTGCCCTTTTTTTATTCGGGGATCAGCCAATAAGCGGCACGGCCGCGTTTTTGAGTTTCGGCGTCAATCTTTCGCTGAATTTCGTCTTTTGCGTGGGTGGACAGGACATTGTAGGCTTCTGCTATCTCCGGAGAACCGGGTTCTGCAGTAAGTAACCCTCGCACAAACCCAAATACTCCACCTTTGGCTGCCTCCGCAATAGGGGCGCTGCCACTAGCAAAGATTGCATTTATTACTGGTACAACATCGCGCATAGCCTTTGCTTGCGCCTCCTGCAAAGGAGTACCTGCCGCGATTTCGGCATCATAAACTTCTTGTGCCCTAACCCAAGGTTCGGTAGCAATTTCCTGAACAGACCTTATAAAATTTGAATACTCTGTACGCACCCAATCAGCTCTAACCTCTAGTGCAGATCTTGCAAATAAATTATCCAAATTATAACCAAGCAATGACTCTGCCCTGTCGTTTGGCAAGCGCACCCTCCTAATGTCCCAATCAAAAGAATCCAATAACTTATCCCATTTTAAACGATCGCGTACAAACTTTTTATCATCGTATTCTCTGGTTTTTACTTTAACTGTGATTTTTTCTCCCGTAGACGGGTCGATATACTGAGTCATCAAACCCTCAATGTTCTGTAAATTACCAGGCTGTTGTGCAAACTCATAGATTTGCGCTACTGTCATGCCACTAAATTTTTCTGTCATGTCTTCGGCCGTTGAACAGGGCAACCCTTTAGCTACCTCCTGGACTTCATGCCACGACGCTTCCGCGCCAGTAGACTTGTTTCTGGCATTGAGCAAGATAAGTTTTTTTTCGCCATGGTAGTCAACGATATGAGAATCCTCGGGCAAAATGATTTCGAATAAGTAAGTATTGTCAGGATTCATACCACTCGTGTTTGAGGTGTTTAACATTTCGGTAGCGGGCTTGGTATAGCCTTCGTTGTCAAAACTAAATTTTGTCGCCACTCGCCACTCACCTTGCCAAAAATAGCAAATACCCATAGAGCCATTTGCTTTCTCAAATACTTTGTCGGGTTGCATAGTTAACTCTTCGAGTGGAACCTCAACACCAGCCTTGTGAGTTTTATTAAAAGGTCTAGCAACAATATTCGCATCTTTATCCACAATTAATCCGCGAAAGTTTCGCAACACTGGATAGCGCTCCCACAATGACTGGAGTTCCGTAAGTTGCGAATAAGAAATAACCCTTAGGTCTTCGTAAACGGACCCCGGAGCACCAGCTTTAACCTCAATCATTTCTTGGGATTCCAAATAATTCAAAAACCCGTTGAGTTTTTCCCCTTCCGGGAGTTCTCCACTGGTCAACTGTTCATACAGTTCGAGTACCGACGGCTCCTCGGCCGATGCAAGTTGCATGTGTTTTTCCCCACCCCAGTACATACCATGTATTTTCCCTTGATTACCACCATCAACATCTAGGTTTACAGTTCCAGAAAGCGGATATTGCTCCACGCGTTGACGGTGTGTATGTCCAGACACAACCACGATGTCTGGGTCTTTTGCAATTACGTGCGGCTCCGGTCTAATTTCGGCGCGACCTTTCCACTGACCACTATAGGAGCGAATGCCGTGGGTATGCTCTTTGAGTTCATTTTTATCGAAAACGGTACCATCTTGGGGTACTCTTCTTAGCGAAGCGTGTACAGCAACTAAATGTTTGTAGTTTTTAACAGTGGGCGCGGAGTCAAAAACCTCGTGTATTTTTTTTAGGGAGGACAGCTTTAATCTCACGGATTCCTCGCCACCCTCTTCTTTGATGAGCAATTCTTGT
>JBPOHY010000184.1:0-11956 GCA_052035055.1 candidate division WWE3 bacterium
AAGTACAAGCGAAGTGTACTGCCCCTTAGCCTGATCGTGGAGGGGTTTTAAACTTTGCAGAGTCCCACCCCAGCCGTGTATAAAAGCTATTTTTGTAGGACCTGTGCCTTCGATTATATAATTTACCTTTTTTCCTTCGACGCTTAGAAACATAGATATTTAAACTATTATAGCTATATTTTGTCACATACGCAGGGCATAAGTCTATAGGTTGTAAGCTTGCTTGGGTTTTGGTATAATGCCTCAAATTCGTTTTGGTAAGGAGTATTTATGGGCAAAATTATCACCCCAGTTCCACCCCGTACTACGTTGATAACACTTGTTACTGTGTTGCTAGAAAGAGTTGATCCAGAGGATTTTTGCACTATTACTTTGTCTGATCTGACAGCTGCTATGTCTGAAATAAGCACCCAGGACGGAACGCTAAATTTTAGATCTAAGTTCCCGCAGCTGCAGGAATCGCAGAAAATTGGAGGCAAATATACAAGAATGCATTTACACGCTTACGCTATTAGACTTGTTGATTTTGTATTAGATTATCATGAGCCGATTCATCGAGCTTTATTGAGTTCTATGGGATATATTGCTGATTTGGGAGATTAGCTTTGCAAGAGCCCAGATAATTGGATTAAACTTTTATCTGTGGCTCTTTTTTTAAATTCGTGCGTAAACCCTCTGGTGCAAGTAAAATAGACATATGGTGATTTTTGAAAAAGATTTATATATAAACTGCGTAAAAGACCAAACCCTACAGGATGTAAAAAAGCGTGGTTTTGAGCCTGTTTCAACACGGTTTGGGTATAAGTCCCTTCACTGCAGCAAAAAAGGGCCTTTCATCGTTTCAAATGACTCAATGATAGTAAAAGTATCAGATAAAACCTCTGAGTGCCAATCTATAAACTCCCTTGTTGTATCAGGTAATACTAAGTATTTGGCGGTGCTTAATAGCCATCTCCGTAGCTTCTTTTGGACTGAAAAAGTATGACAATAGACAAGAAAGCCTTATTTATCAACAAAATAACCCACCTGTTCCCTGCTAACTACGAGAAAATACTGGGGTTTATGGAGCAACCCCTATCGGTTACGTTTAGAATCAATAATCTCGAGCAAAATAAAGAGCTTGTTTTATCGGGTTTGGAGAATTTGGGTTACAAAATTGGGGTAGGTCCTTTACCCAATAGTTTTGTGGTTTTATCAAGTCCCCCTCAAAAAAAACTTTCAGAAACTGATTTTGTAAATAACGGGCAAGTTTATATTCAGGCTCTTTCGAGTATGTTACCAGTCCTTGAGCTAGACCCCAAGCCCCAAGATACAATTTTAGACTTGTGTGCTGCGCCAGGCAGTAAAACCTCCCAAATTGCCAATTTGATCCATGATCAAGCTGATATCACGGCTGTAGACAACAATAGGGCTAGGATCTTTAGGCTAGAAAATAACCTTAAAACTCAAGGTTTTAAGAATGTACAGGTGCTCTATGCCAATGCGAGTGGGTTGGATAAAAATTTTCCAAACTTTTGTAATCACTTTGACAAGGTTTTACTGGATGCTCCTTGCTCCAATGAGGGAAATATTCATTTAAATGAGCCAAAAACCTTAAAATATTGGAATCCAAAACTTCCAAAGAAAATCTCGAAACTCCAAAAAAAACTCATTTTTTCGAGTATAAATATGCTAAAACCCGGGGGTACCCTAGTTTATTCCACTTGTACTTTTAGTCGCGAAGAAAACGAGGAAGTTGTTGATTGGGCACTAAAAAAATTCCCCCAAATGCAGCTAGTTAACCAAAAACGAGTTGAGCCTGACGGCCTTTTTACTGGATTTTTTATTGCAAAGCTTTCAAAAGATTTATTGTGATTGCATTTGTACTAGAGTAGCTTTAGCCTGTTCATAGTCTGGGGCAATTTGTAGGGATTTTTGAATATACTCCTGCCCTAATGCGTGATTTCCGGATTGGTACTCGATTAAACCAATTTTATATAGAGACTGGTACAGATAGGGGTTGTACTCTAAGGATTTTATGTATAGTTCTTTAGCTTTTTCGATTTCGTTGGTTTGGATGTATGTATTTCCCAAGTTATGCATAGCATCGGAATAGGTAGGGTCTAGCTGTATTGCTCTTTCAAAGTGCCAGATAGATTTGGATAGGTCCCCTTCTCTTGCATAAATATCCCCTAAATTATTATGAACGCGGGGGCCATTTGGGCCGACCTTTTCGGTTGCTAGCCACACACTCTTTTGAGTTTTCCAGTCGGCGTTTCGGTCTAACGTTCTTCCCAATAAAATTACGAATACTATGCTCGTTGCAGCTACTGCCACCTTGGGAGAGTACAGTTCCTTTTCGAGTTCTTTAATTAATATTCCTAGTACTATGCAGAATATACCTGTGGCAAAGTACAAATACCTGTCTGCAACAAACCACGATACCTGTAGGGGACTTAGCACCGGTAGTAAAGATGCGTAAATTAGCAATATAAAGCCAGCCAGCTGTTTGTTCTGCTCGGGAGCTTTCCCCGCGATGCTATTGCGACCTCGGCCATCCTTTTTTACCAGGCTTATAAGTGTTATTACCAAGAGTCCTATGGAGGTAATAATCATCAGGTTGTATTTAGTCGCAGTTATGATTTCACCTTCGTGGTACAGGGTTAGGTTTTTGGGAAAAACTAGCAGTTCAAGCGGCATGTATATCGAGTAGGGTAGCCTTTTAATGTATGGCGCACCGCCCGCCACCGCCAACGACTCTATACGTTGGGAATAGCTCTTGTTTTGGGCAAACACAATCGCAAAAGAAATCATTGCCAAAACAAACAATCCTGACAAATTAGCTAAAGTCTTTTTGCGCGGTGTCCCGGGCAGAATTAGCCATTCAACGATCAGCACAATAAAAGGGATAATGTAAACCCATATTTTGGTTACACTAATAAGCGAAACTAGATACAGTAAATACGTGGAATGTAGGTACTTTTTGTTATTTGTTTCTTTGTACAATAAGTAGCTTATCAATATGATATTAGTTGCGATGGACAAAATTATGTAGTTAACCCCCGAAAGCCATATTACTGCTTCGCTGGCAGTTGGGTGTACAGAAAATAAAACTGTGGCAATAACCGAAGTTCTTTTTCCAAAAAGCATGTATGTAACGGTAAAAAAGAGAGCAAGGTTGATAATATGTAGAACCACTGACTGTAAGTGATAAAAAACGGTATTTAGGCCAAACAAAGTATACGTAATCGACCTCAAAATACTTTGTAAGTATAAAGATTTAAAGGCTGTTGTAAGGTTTGTGACTTCGGGGTTGTTGATTATTGTTGGGATATCATCCGAAACAAACTCGCCGTTTAGGGAGTAGGCGTAGGCAAAAAAGACCAAAATAGAAAAGAGCACTATAAACGGAATGTTTATCTTTAAAAATGTTAAAATGTCTTGTGGAGATTTAAGTTTAAGTTCTTTGCTGCCCATAAAATTATATTACTATGCGCCACAACTTTGTTACAGAAATAATTGAAACTACTCTAACCAGTATTATTGTGATTTTGGTCATATATGTGACCATTGCAATTCCAACCAAAGTTCAAGGGGCCAGTATGGAACCTACTTTTTACACTGGCGAGCGTATTTTGGTAGAAAAGGTTAGTAAATACTTTAAAGACTATGAAGTGGGCGAAGTTGTTGTTTTACACCCACCTAATAGTAGCGAGGTTGAATATATTAAAAGGATTATTGGTATTCCGGGGGATATTATTAAAATTATGGATTGTAGCGTTTATGTATCCAAGGACAACGCTAAATATAAATTGGTTGAACCATATTTGAGCGCTGATACATGCACTGAGGCAGGGCTCGCAATAAAAAGCGGTCGCTCGATTATATTAAAGGAAAACGAATACTTGGTGATGGGCGACAACCGCGAAAAATCTGCTGACTCCAGAGCCTTTGGCGTTATAACACGCGACGAAATAGTAGGCCGCGTAGTTTTTAAGTTTTGGCCGTTGAGTGAGTTTGGGTATTTGGATTAGCTATATATACCGGTACTCAAGCTAGCGCCTGAACTTTTTCATTGTTTTACATTCTATGGATAAAAAGGACGAGAGGAAAAAAAACGAAAAGCCAGAAAACATCAGAATAAAGTACCAGGTGGCTGTAAATAAGAATATATCTGAAAGCGAAATACAGTGGAGTAGGTACAATGTCATGATAGTTGTTAATACTTTGATTATTGGGGCTATAGGAACTCTAGAGAACGCTCATGTAACCAGTAGTTTTAAGTTACTTTCTTTTATACTACCTGTTTTTGGATTAGTTTTATGCTACTTGTGGTTTATCACTACATGGAGAGGTTTCCAGTGGATTACATTTTGGGCTGAAACTTCTAGGAAGTTGGAAGAACAATTGAAGGATTCTCGTTCTGAATTGAATCCATTTATGAATGGGCTTGAAAGAAAAAAGTTGATAGCTGGGTGGCCAAGTACGGGACATGCTTCTTACCTTCTTATTTTACTTTTTGCTGCTACATATCTTGCAGTGATTACAAGTGGGTGTATGGTCCTATAAAGTAAATGGCCTTTCATTTGCTTTAGTATCACTTTAATGATTGAGATTAAACTGTTGTAACGGTTAAATATTAGTGATTTAATTACCGAATGGGGAGTATTGCAAATGGCTTTTTGTAATATTCTATCGGATGTCTTGGGCCAAATTTGTAGTAAATTATAAAACTTTGTGTAAAAGTGTTGACACAGCCATTTGGGTATGATAATTTACGCTACGTCGCGCGTCCGGGGAAATTGGTAGAGCCAAGCATAGTAAAAAGAAAAAACCGTGTTTCTATAATAAAAAATATTTCATGCGATATACATTTTCAAAACTAAAAACTCACCTGCCATTGCCCGATCTGTCGTCTGTGCAGCTCGAGTCCTATAACTGGTTTATGAAGGACGGCATCCACGAAATTCTTGATGAATTAGGCGTTATCGAGGATTACTCAGGTAGAGGTTGGGTTTTAAGCCTTACAAACCCCGAAGTAGACAAACCAAATATTACAGAAGCCGAAGCTATAAGAACCGGCCGAACTTATGACGCTCCATGGTACTTAAAGACCAAGCTCGAAGATCCAATTAACAAAAAAAAGACTGAACAAAAAATATACATGGGCGATATCCCCTTAATGACAAAACGTGGAACTTTTATAGTTAACGGCGTCGAAAGAGTTATTATTAACCAACTTATACGATCAGAGGGAGTTTTGTTTTCGAGCGAAATTTCTCCGGTTTCAGGCCAGGTTTTAGGCAGTGCTAAAATTTTGCCAAAAAACGGTGCGTGGCTAGAAATCGAAACATCAAGAGCCGGTGTCATTAGTGTAAAGATTGACCGCAAGAGAAAAATGCCGGTTTCCGTTTTACTAAGAGTTTTTGGTTTAACAAGTGATTCCGACATATTAGACGCCTTCGAAAAATACGAAACAAGCCCAGAAATAAACTACATTTCCACAACTTTATCAAAAGATCCAACAGGTTCATTCGAAGAAGCTTGTTTAGAGGTTTACAAAAAGCAAAGACCCGGTGAGCCATTAGTTTTAGATAGTGCCAAAGCGTACGTAAACGCTTTGTTTTTTAATCCACGTAGATATAGCCTTGGGGCGGTTGGAAGATTTAAATTAAACCAAGATTTGGGTTTAAACTTCCCAAATGATCCAAGACATAGATTAATTCAACTCGAAGACTTAATAAGGATAATTGGAAGAGTTATCGAAATTAACAATGGTGTTTCTGGTATTAGTGACATCGATAATTTGGCAAATCGTAGAGTAAAACGAATAGGCGAATTGTTGCAGTGGCAAATGAGAATCGGCTTTTTGAGAATGGAAAAGAACATCAAAGAAAGAATGAGTTTACAGCCACGAGAAGAATTACCACAGCCCGGAGTTTTGGTATCGCCAAGAGCCGTAGCTGCAAGTGTTCATAGCTTTTTTGCAACTGGCCAACTTTCACAATTCCAAGACCAGCAAAACCCATTAACTTCGTTAGATCACTTAAGACGACTTTCGGTTTTAGGCCCAGGTGGTTTGACCAAAGAAAGAGCAAGTATGGCGGTTCGAGACGTTCACTATTCTTCGTTTGGTAGAATTTGTCCTGTTAGAACTCCAGAAGGTCCAAGTATTGGTCTTATAAACTACTTGGCCATGTACGCACGTATTAACGAATACGGATTTTTAGAAACTCCATACCTTAGACTAGAAAAAACCAAAGACGGAAAAGTTAGGGTAACCGACGAAGTTGTTTATTTGGCCGCATACCAAGAAGAGGGAGTTTTCATTACAGACGCCTCTATTGAGGTGGACGCCAAAAACTTTATTGTGGAAAGCCAAGTGCCTTTACGAAAAGGTGGAAACTTTATACTTGGTAACGTTGCAAATGCCGAATACATCGAAATTATGCCACGACAGATTGTTGGTATCAGTGCAGGTTTAATTCCTTTCTTGCAGAACAACGACGTTTCGAGAGCTCTTATGGGTACCCAACAAATGTCTCAGGCTGTGCCTTTGGTAAAGCCCGAATCACCAATAGTCGGTACAGGTATCGAACACGAAATAGCAGTAAACTCAGAAGCCGTTATCTTGGCCGATGAAGACGGAGAGGTAACATTTGCAGATGCTTCGAGAGTTGAAGTTACCTATAAAAAACAGGGTAAGGCAAAATACACAGCAATTAAATTTAAACAGTCCAATACCAAGACTTGTTTTAACCAGTACGTAAGAGTCAAATCCGGTCAAAAAGTTAAAAAAGGTGACGTATTGCTCGAGGGCCCCTCAGCTGCAGAAGGTGATTTAGCACTTGGTACAAACATGAAAGCCGCCTACATGATCTGGGAAGGTTATGAATTTGAAGACGGTGTTGTTATTTCTGATAGATTGGTTAAGGACGACGTTTTAACCTCTATTCATATTTCTGACTTTACTATCTCGGTCCTCGAAACAAAACTTGGTCCCGAAGAAATAACACGTGATATTCCAAATGTTTCGGAAGAAGCATTGAGAAACCTCGATAACGAAGGAGTTGTAGCCATAGGTTCTAAGGTTAAGTCCGGAGATATATTAGTTGGTAAAGTCGCTCCAAAAGGCGAGGCTGAGCTCTCTGCAGAAGAAAGATTATTAAGAGCTATCTTTGGTGAAAAAGCAAAGGACGTTAGAGATAACTCTTTATACATGCCACACGGTCAGCACGGTGTTGTTATAGGTATAAAACGTGTTGCTAAAGCAGATAACGAAAACTTACCAGCAGGTACTATCGAAGAAATCACGGTTTACGTTGCCAAGCAAAAGAAAATCGAAATTGGTGACAAGTTAGCAGGTCGTCACGGTAACAAAGGTGTTATTTCTGCGGTAGTTCCACAGATTGACATGCCTACATTCCCAGACGGTTCAAGTGTTGACATTATATTTTCTTCGGATGCGGTTATTAAGCGTATGAACGTAGGCCAAATACTAGAAGCTCCACTTGGTATGGCGGGTAAAATCTTGAATAGAAAATATGAAGTTCCTCTATTGCAGGCTATACCAGAGAGAGAAGTCACCGCTCAGCTTGTTGAGGCTGGCCTATCCGAAAGCGGTAAAATGAGGCTTATAGACGGTAGAACTGGAGATTATTTTGAAGACGAAATTGTTGTAGGTGATGCTTATATATTGAAATTGGTTCACATGTCTGAGGAAAAACTACACGCTAGATCAATTGGTCCATACTCATTGATTACACAACAACCACTTGGAGGTAAGGCTCAGTTTGGTGGACAAAGATTTGGAGAAATGGAAGTTTGGGCATTACAAGCATACGGTGCTGCCCATATTTTGAATGAGTTATTGACAATTAAATCTGACGATTTGGTAGGTAGAACCCAAGCATACAGTGCTATTTTACAAGGCAACCCAATACCAGAACCTACCGTACCAGAAACATTTAAGTTATTGGTAAGACAATTAAACGGTTTGTCATTGGGTCTTGAGGCCTTGTCTCAGGAAGAACCCGCAGCCGAAGAAGAAACGCCAACAGCTGAAGATACTAAGCCAGAAGAAAGTTCTAAAAAAGAAAGTTTAAGCGAGGAGTAAACATATGCGCGAACTAAGCAGTCTAAAAAGCTTTGATACTATCAAAATATACTTGGCTTCGGCCGAGGAGTTGATTCAGTGGTCATTTGGTGAAGTCACCAAGCCAGAAACCATCAACTACAGAACTTTCAAACCCGAAAGAGAGGGTTTATTTGACGAGCGTATTTTTGGCCCAGTTAAAAACTATGAATGTTATTGTGGTAAATACAAAGGTATACGTTACAAAGACGTTATCTGCGATAAGTGCGGTGTCCAAGTAACTACCTCGCGCGCCAGAAGAGAACGAATGGGCCATATTAAGTTGGCTGCTCCGGTAGCCCACGTGTGGTTTTTTAGAGGTATTCCATCGAAAATGGCAATATTGCTTGATATAACTCCAAGAAATGTGGAGTCTATTGTTTACTTTTCGTCATTTATTATTACCGAAATTGATTTTACTAAAAAAGCCGATGCAATAAGCGAAGTAGCCAAAGACCTTGAGGAGGAGAAGAAATTCCTTACGGAGGAAATGAATGAAAAAATTGCTGAAATCGACGGTACCGGAGGTACCAAGCAAAAAGACGATTTAAAAGTACAAGAAGACAAATACAAGCTAAATCAAAAAGTAATGGCATTAAGAAACTCTTATGAAGAAAAAATAAGAGAGCAGGAAGCAACCTTTACCGCTATAAGAAAACGCATAGAGTCTGCAAATGTACATACAGTTATTTCAGAAAATGAATATATAGCCTTGTCAAAATACTTAGAGTTTTTCTGTACTTTAGAAATTGGCGCCAGCGCACTAAAAAAGATCTTATTAGACCTAGACTTACACGAACTTGCTACTGAGATAAGAACAGGCTTAGAAAATGCAAAGGGCCAAAAAGCACTAAAATTATCAAAAAGACTAAAAGTTGTTGAGCAGTTTAGACGCGCAGTAATACCACCAGCAAGAATGATTTTGGATGTTATACCTGTTATCCCACCAGACCTAAGGCCTATGGTCCAGCTAGAAGGTGGAAGATTTGCTTCCTCTGACCTTAACGACTTGTACAGACGTGTTATAAACCGAAACAATCGATTAAAGAGATTACTAGACTTAGGCGCTCCGGAAATAATTGTACGAAACGAAAAGAGAATGTTGCAAGAAGCCGTGGATGCTTTATTTGACGCTTCTAAACAACGTCAAAAAGCTCGTGTAACTCGTGGTGGTCGTGAGAAAAAGTCACTAGCCGACATGATCAAGGGTAAGCAAGGTACATTTAGACTTAACTTGCTAGGTAAGAGAGTCGACTACTCTGGTCGTGGTGTTATCATCAACGGTCCAGAATTAAAGCTGAACGAGTGCGGTATCCCAAAAGAAATGGCTTTAGAACTCTTTAAACCCTTTATCTTGCGTGAAGTTTTGGCCAAAGGTTACGCGCCAAACGTCAAGAGTGCAAAATACTATGTAGATCAAAGAAGTCCAGAGGTTTGGGATATTTTGGGCAATGTAGTAAAAGGACACCCTGTGTTGCTAAACCGTGCTCCTACTCTGTGGAGATTAGGTATTCAGGCCTTCATGCCAAAGCTTATCGAAGGTAATGCTATTAGATTACATTTGTGCGTGGTTTCAGGTTTTAACGCTGACTTTGACGGTGACCAAATGGCTGTGCATTTACCTTTATCAAAAAACTCAATCGAAGAAGCCAAGACGATATTGATCTCAACAAACAACTTGTTGAATCCTTCTAGTGGTGCTCCTATGTCTATACCACAGAAAATCATGTTGTATGGTATTTATCACATGACTACCGTAAATAAAAAACTCGAAATGCACACTCGTGTGTTTTCGGACCCAGAAGAGATGCTTTTTGCAATGGATTCAGGCAAGGATATTGATATGCGTCAGGTAGCAAAGGTTCGCTTTAACGGCGCCATTCTTGAAACTACTCCAGGCAGAATTATATTTAACAGAATACTTCCTGCATCTTTTGACTATGTAAACTTTGACGTTGATAAAACTCAGGTTTTGGCATTACTTTCAGCGGCTTTCAAAAAAGAAGAACAAGCAGTTGTTGTAGCTTTAATAGATGACCTCAAAGACTTAGGTTTGAAATACGGCACTTTGGCTGCACAGTCTATTTCTTTGGCAGACATTAAAGTTCCGGCTCAGTTAAAAGAATTGATTGGTAATGGTAAGAATGCAGTTATCGAAATAGATAAAAACTTTAAGCGCGGATTAATAACTGATGCTGAGGTTGCAAGATTGACCGAGGACGCATGGTATAAAGTACGGGATGACATAGGTGAAAGTGTTTGGAGTAACTTAGGAGACGATAACCCTGTTAAGTTTTTGGTCAAATCGGGTTCTACACGTGCTTCAAGAAGTCAGGTCAACCAAATCGCTGGTATAAAAGGCTTGGTTTCTGACCCAACAGGAAAAACCGTTTTGATGCCTATTTTGGGCAATTACAAAGAAGGTTTATCAGGTCTTGAATACTTCGTTGCTGCTAGAGGTGCAAGAAAGGGTTTGGTCGATAAGGGTCTTAAGACCGCCGACGCAGGATACTTGACTAGACGTTTGGTCGATGTATCTCAAGAAGTTATTATTCGTGAAGAAGACTGTGAAACCGAAAAAGGACGTTACGTTACCGTTGGCGAAGGTACAATGTTGCAGAATTTTGTCGACAGATTGTCTGGTAGATATCTTGCACAAGATTTAAAAGACGGTAACAAAGTTGTTGCCAAAAAGGGTTCACTTTTAACAAAAGAAATATTAGAAGATATAGAAAAGAGTAGTGCAAAAGAAGTATTGATAAGGTCACCTCTAACCTGTGAAACAAGGCGCGGAGTTTGTATTAAGTGCTACGGCACCGACATGGTTACAAATGCGTTAGTACGCATTGGTTCTGCCGTTGGTGTTGCCGCAGCCCAGTCAATTGGTGAGCCTGGTACACAGTTAACAATGAGAACTTTCCACACCGGAGGTGTGGCCGGTAAAGACATTACTCAAGGTTTGCCTAGAGTCGAGGAGCTTGTTGAATCTAGAACGCCAAAATTCTTAGCCGCAATGAGTGAAATTGATGGTGTTGCCAAAGTGTTTAAGTCTGGTGATGAAAGAAAAGTAATAGTCATGGGCGACGATTCGGAGGATGAGGATAATCTTAAAGAGTATTTGGTAGATCCAGTGGTCGAAATCTTAGTAGAAGACGGCGCTGTTGTTAAAAAAGGGCAAAAGTTAACTTCTGGACATTTAGACCTAAGAGACTTGCTTAGTGTGGTAGGTACAAAACAGACTCAGAGATACATAATAGATGAAATTCAAAAAGTCTATGCTTCTCAAGGTGTTAGTATCAACGATAAACATATAGAAGTTATTGTTAAGCAGATGTTTAAGAATGTTAAGATTCAAGACAGTGGCGATACAGGATTTTTAGCCAGTGAAATAGTTTCGAGGGATACTTTTGAGGAAGAAAATGAAAAGATATTGGCAGCCGGTGGCGAGCCAGCGGTTTCCGAGATGCATCTTTTGGGTATTACCAAATCGTCTCTAGTAAGTGATAGCTTTTTGGCCGCAGCATCGTTTATTCAAACGAGCAATATATTGACCGATGCAGCGTCATCTGGTAGAGTCGATCAGCTGCTAGGCCTCAAGGAAAACGTAATCATTGGTAGATTAATTCCAACAGGTGAAAGAGCAAAGTTAGATTAAAAAAAAGAAAGATTAGTAAAAGTGCCAACTATAAACCAATTAATAAGACATGGTAGAAAAAGCAAAATAAAAAAGGCAAAGACTCCAGCCTTGTCAGATATGTACAACTCTAAAAAAAGAACGTACAAGCCATTGCATGGGCCTTTTAAACGAGGCGTTTGTCTACAGGTCAAAACCCAAACCCCTAG
>JBPOHY010000212.1:0-1646 GCA_052035055.1 candidate division WWE3 bacterium
TATGACTGAGGAACGATTCCGAATTCGTCGTATGAGTGTGCGCAGTGCACGTGAGTTTTTATACTTTAGTCTTCACCTTCGGGAACTGTATGGAGGGGATGGATATATTTACGACATTGCAGGGCGGCGCGGAATGACAGAATACTTTTGTCCAAACATGAACCTTGCAGATATAGATGGACACGCTGTTTTAGACCTAAATATTACGCTCGATCGATAAAGATTATTGGTACAAACTGTACAAGCTCGACTAGGAAACCCTCTTAGCCGAGCTTTTTTTATTGCAACTCTATAGGTTGCTGTATTAACCAATTTTTGATATACTTCTCAATACCAATAAACAAATCAACAGCCCAAACAAAAAACAAGGGCATATTTAATGCAAAGGAGAAACAAATGCTCACGAAGCGTTTTTTCGATTATGTAAAATTCCTTGAAGATCCAGCCTTCCAACTGCTTATGCAGATTGTAGACATGGCTGTTCAAGGTGGCGACACTACGAAAAGCATTGCCGAATACAATGCAAAACCGGCACTTTTGGAACATATGGGCTACTTGTTTCAAACAATCGGCTTTCATGCTCCAAACAAATTTATTCTCGAAGGAGCAGAAACCAGGGAAAATCTCAAAAAGTTGGGAGATGCTTTGGTTGCCCTGGCAAACATCGAGTACTCGACAAGCTCAAACACAGCGGATTGGGAAGTCTACAGCGAACTTTATTTCCCCACTCTTTCGTTGTTGTTGGTATATCACAATGAATTAGGATTTAACAATCCTGATCTGGCAATGAAAACCTTGTTAAAACTTCGCGACACCAAAAGTTTTTATTTAGGCTTGTAGCCCTAAAAAAACTCATTATCATACCTTGAGAGTTTTCGGACACTCAAGGTAATTTTTTACCTTTAACCCTATAGTTTGACTCGACGCAATCAAACCTTTATAATCTACCAACTTTGGTTTTACAACCATCCAATATTAAAAAGGAGTATTTCTAATGCAAAAAACAACGTTAGAAGAAATTCACAAGCGTTTGGACCAAATTCAAGCAGATTTGGAAGAAAAGCAGCGAATATGCAAAGCCAACCGCGAGGCATGTGAAACAGTAATCCACTTTATTACCGAAACCATTAATAATATAGCCCCTCAACAAATCGAGGCACACTGGTACGGATCTTATACAAACTCCGGGGTTGCTGATTATCCCGTCCTTACTATTGTGGCATCGCATATTCCAACACATACGAGTCTTGGAAAATGGAAAGTAGATGCGGGAGGAAAATATCAGGCACCAGTATTAACACAAGACGAAATTGCAAGCACAGTACTTCAGGAACTGAACAAAATTAATGTAACAACAAGTTGGTAACTTGCATTAGAACGCTATAGGGTATATAATAAAACACATTCAACTTTGGCTAATGCCACAACAAAAAAGGAGCTGTATGCATCACAATAAATTTCGTTTAGCTGTTCTTCTCACGATTACCCTGCTACTTGTTTTACTGGGAAAAAACGACTACAACATCGTAAACGCGGCCACGGTGCCCAGCACGATAGTTGATATCGTGGTCTTTTACCATTTTAACGTAGCTGAAACAGGAACTGGAAGCATCGAAATCATCCAAACGGCCGAAGGCTATGAAGTT
>JBPOHY010000138.1:0-8555 GCA_052035055.1 candidate division WWE3 bacterium
AACTTCATTGAAATGTTATACAAGTAAAAAGTGTATAAGAAAACGGCACAGAATCTAGTAACAATAGGAATGAGTAATAACCGCATATTTATCGCGCATTAGATTCAAACTAAATCTCTTCGTAACAACTTTTTAGTATCATTTCACGCATTATTACCGCACACAAATTCGATATTTACCGCAAGTAGGTACTAAAAAAAAAGATCTATAAAATTGGCAATGAGTAAATGAGTAGAAGTTAATCTTCTAATGCTTTGACTAGGATATCTTTAAATGCGGGGTTTTTGCGCAAATCTTTGAGTAACGTAATAAATTTTACTTCGTTTATCTTATAAAATACTTCTCGACCTTTTTTACTGTTCTTTAAAAAACCTAATGCTGCTAAAACTCTTAGGTGGTGGGAGGCAAGGTTTTCTTCGACATTTAACTTATCCGCTACTGAGCTAACATTTTGGGGGCCTTCGCTTAGAAATCTAATAATTTCAAGCCGATTTGTATCTGAAAATGCCTTTGATACCCTATCGTTATTCATATAGCCAATATACAACAGATGTTGTGACAATTCAACTAAGTAAGTTTTGCTATAATAAAGATATGGAAAATCTAATAGACATAGAAAAGCTGTTACAGGAAGTTAAAAAGGGTGGAGTCAAACTTGGCAAGGGGGATCCATATAACAGATTAAGGTACTATACAAAAATCGGCTGGTTGCCTCATATGAGTCGAAAAAAAGGAAGCGATGGGACAGTAAAAGGACACTATCCAAGGTGGGTAATAGAAAGAATCATTAAGATTGAAAAGCTTAAAGCTAAAGGTGCTACTAATGAGGAAATATCAAACAAATTAAGTACCCAAAAAAGCATAAATAGTCTATATACAAATCTAAATTCAGATGCATTTAGAACAAAAATCGGCGTTTACGTGACAATAGCCCTGCTACTTGTAATTCTTTTTGTTGAATCTGGACTACTTACTACGACAAAAAATGATAAATACGCGCCACAACCGCTTGAAGATAATGAATCCATTCAAATAATGCAAAGCGGAGCGTACTTATTGCCTCAAGGTAAAAGCACAGTTTTTGTACCAACAAAAAATGTTAAGACTACTAGTAAGATTTATGTAACCTTCCAAAGTAACTACTCTCCAGCTACAAGGTACTGGGTAGGAGCCATTAAAGAAGGTAACGGCTTTGAAGTGAACCTCGATGCACCAGTAATCGAAGATTCCTACTTTAGCTGGTGGTTAAGCCACTAAATGACTCTTTTCCCGTCACGAGAACTTGGAAAATAAATGACTTGACTATTAAAAAGAGACCTGCGTATTATTTATAAATGCAACAAAATAATATCGACAGAATAATTTCTATAGTGACCCTAGTGCTTTCTTTCCTTATGCCCGTATTTTTTCTACCTGTAACTACTGAATTCTATGAATTTAACAAACTGGCACTTCTCTATCTTGCTACAGCAATAATGGTAGGTGTGTGGATTGTAAAGGTTATAAAAAGAAGAGAAATTCAATTAGTAAAGTCTGGTTTTGACCTTCCCTTCGCTTTACTACTTATGGTTGTAGTCTTGTCTTCAATATTTGCCATTAATAAAAACACAAGTATATATGGAAGTCAGGGACGCTGGTTCCCTAGTATGTATGCTACAGCAGTCCTCTTTTTCTTTTACTATGCAGTTAGTTCCAGCACCAATAGTTACAAAACCATAAAGAACGCAATTAGTGCCATGACCTTTTCCTTAGCAGTAAATAGTGTAATAAGCATATTAAGTTACTACAGTATCTACATCGGAAGCCAAACATTTTTTAGAATGAGTAATTTTAACCTAACTGGTTCGGTGACTACAGCAGCAACATTAGCAGCAGTAGGTGTCATATCTAGTTTTCTATTGCTATGTTTTGATAACAGTATGGCGAAAAAGCCTTTGTACCTAATTTCCGGGCTTGTGAATTTCTTTTTCGTAATTCTAGCCGGCTTTAACCCTGCATGGGTAATATTGTTTGTAGGTTTAGCCGCAATGTTAATGTTTGTCCCCAAATCAAGATTTAGTGAGAACAGAATATTCCTTTCGATGGGAATTGGTACAATAATCGCATTGTCTTTGATTACAAGACTTCCTGCTACCAAAGAACTAGTATTAAACAATAATGGAATTGCCAAAGAAATAGTTTTACCAGCTAATGATTCATGGGTAATATCTTCATCTACTATACAGAACTTTCCATTATTGGGAACGGGTCCATCATCATTTTACCTAAATTTTCCAAGATACAGATCTTTGGCCTTAAACAACACATCATACTGGAATATAAGATTCGATAAACCATCCAACGAAGTATTTAACTCATTGGCCAACTTTGGGCTAGTAGGTATTTCGTTAGTAGCGCTATGTGTACTTAAATACCTAAAAATATCTTTAGCGTCGGCTAAAGCACAGAATTCGGATGAAGGAACTGGGATCATAGTGGGCGTACTGGCCTTAGCGTTACTACCTATTTACCTGTTCACCTACGCTACGGTCTTAACAGCATTCGTTAGCACTTTATTAGTAGCGTTCATGACTTCTAATTTAGCTAGAAATGGTAAGAATAGGGTTGCTGAAACAGTGTCAATAAGTCTAAGTGGCATATCCCCTGTTACCACAACATTAAGTGATGCTAGTGTAATTAAAAAAGAATACCTAAGCTATATACTCATGACACCCGTAGTCGCTGTTTTGATCTACTCAGGGTATATTACATTTAGATTTTACAGCGCAGAGTACTACTCAAGAGCCTCTATAAATGCAGCCTTAGCAAATGATGCAGCTAAAATATTTGACTATCAAACCAAAGCTATAAATGCTAACCCAACCCGCCACAACTACCACAACAACCATGCGCAGACCAGCCTTGCACTAGCTAACAGCATCGCTTCAAAGCAAAACTTAACAGATACGGATAAACAAAACGTACAGCAGCTGATAGCCGAGTCTATTAGAAACATTAGACTTTCCACCGAAATGGTAAACCCCACAAATGTATCTAGCTGGGAATTGAGAGCAGAAATATATAAGGCAATAACTCCAGTAGCAGAAAATGCCAATGACTTTGCTATAAAGGCATATAACAATGCAATTCAGTTGGACCAAACCAATCCAACACTCAGACTTAATTTGGGTAGTATCTACTATACAATGAATGATTACTTAACCGCAGCCAGCTTATTTAGACAAGCCGCATCGTTAAAGCAAGATTATGCCAATGCACACTTTAACTTCGCAGTGGCACTAGCAAAGCTACAAGACTATGAGAATGCCAGAAGAGAATTTGAAATAACTAAACAGTTAGTAGATAGTGGATCTCAGGACTTGGCTGTAATAGATGCAGAAATAGCCAAACTGCCACTACCAAGCAATACTGGAAATAAACCAAGCGTGGAACAAATAGAGGGATCAGCCAACAACAAATCAACCAACGGACAAGACCCACTAACAACACCAGATCAGCAAAAAAGTTCAATACCCGAAAGTACTAGTAGCAAGCAATAAGGCAACTTAAAATTAAGGGAGTACCGTAACACTTGGTAGAAAATAGTGTAAGGTACTCCCTTTTAGTAGATAGCTCTTAACTGCGCCCTTTAAGCCTAACACCGAAGATTTTCAGAAGCAGACTCAATATCAACATAGTCACTGTCAGAAAAATTACCGGAACTAATCCCAAAACTATATTGGCCATTATAAATGTAGTTAACCATTTAAACTGACGAGCCCTAAAGTTTGCGACTTCCGGTGTAACATTCACACTTCCATAGTGGCCAAAAAATAATACACCGATAGCCAGACTCCCAAAAATAAAGAAGACATAGGTGCCCTGGGTTTGCAGTATAAACAAAAAAGGCAGTATATTGATCAAAAAAGCGGGTAATTCTAGCAGCGGAAATGTAAGATCCATAAGACCTCCTCATGGGTAAAGATGATTTATTTGCTAGATTTTAACGTAAAAGTGTATTAGTAGCAAGATTACTGGTGGACCGTACCGGATTCGAACCGGTGACCTCTTCCATGCCATGGAAGCGCTCTACCAACTAAGCTAACGGCCCTTACGCTAACTACTTCTCAGAAACCTGCGAGGCATCGTACACAACCTTTTTATTTGGCAAGTTGGCCATTGTAAACACCTTAACAGGGGCTACTGGTTGGTACTCGACTATCCTTGGATTCTCTTCCAAAACCTTGAGTAGAGCCTTCTTTAGCTCCAGAATACCCTCACTAGTTAGTGCGGAAATGCCAAGAGGTATAATATCATATTTGGCGTTGAACGCAGCCGCAAAAGCGGGAAATTTATCCTTAGTATTTTGCAAATCCAACTTATTAACAACAACTACTTTTGGTTTCTGCGTCAAGTCTACTATGTACTTAGATAACTCCTGTTGTATTACGTCATATCTTGTCATAAGGGTGCTTATAAAATCTGCGTCCTCCTCGAGCACTTCCCCGTCAATAATATGCAACAAAACGCGTGTGCGCTCCACATGACGTAAAAATTCATCACCTAAACCCTTCCCATCTGAGGCTCCCTCTATTAGCCCAGGAATGTCGGCTATTACAATTCTAATACCAGGAAACAAAGTGCAAACTCCAATATTGGGACTTATTGTAGTAAAAGGATAATTAGCCACGCGAGCGCCGGCATTTGTTAAAACATTAATCAGCGTGCTTTTACCAGCATTTGGCATACCTATTAAACCTAGGTCTGCAATAACCTTAACCTCCATGTATAAATGCTTTTCCTCACCCTTTACACCTTTAGTATATTGTCTAGGGGTCTGGTTAGTAGAACTCTTAAACCTGTCATTACCTTTACCTCCACCACCACCCTTGGCAATTAAAACAGTTTTCTTGTCTTCGTTAAAATCGGCAACAAGGAGCTTTTCTTCGTTTTTTATTTCGTATACCAAAGTCCCCATCGGAACCTTGATATAAATATCCTCTCCATCAGATCCTTTCATTTTGTCACCCATGCCACCCACCCCTGAGGTTGCAACGTAGGAAGTCTTGGCCTTAAAGTCAAAAAGGGTAAAGATGTTGTGGTCGGCAACCATAAAAACGCTACCGCCCCTACCACCATCACCACCGTCTGGGCCACCCTTTGGTATATATTTTGCTCTATGAAATGCCACTGCCCCATCGCCACCGTTTCCGGCTTTAACCTTAATATTGGCGATATCAACAAATTTCTTTTGCATATTAGAAACCCTATCCCGCTACGCTTGTAGTCTGCTACTGCGTGTAATCCAAAGGATTTTGCGCAATACCATTGAATTTAACCATAAAGTGCACGTGAGGGCCAGTAGAACGTCCAGTACTACCCATAACTCCAAGAACAGACCCCCTACCTACTCTCTCACCATAACCAACATCAACTCTGCTCATATGTCCATAAACTGTCTCATAGCCATTACCGTGGTCGATCCTAACATGAAGACCTAACCCAAAAGGATCCCAACCAGCTCTAGTAACAACACCAGACGTGCAAGCAAACAATGGGGGCATAGAACGACCAAAGGGTGTTGCTATGTCCACACCATTGTGATACCAGCTATAATATTGCGTGATAACTCTAACTGTAGACGGCCATACACAATAGCTACTGCTTGGAGTCGCGGCACCATATTGAGGCAATAAAACCGGTGCAGTAGGTATAATAGGAATTACAGGCTCCGGAACCTTTGCACCAGGGATAACGAGTTCGGTACCAACTACTAGTTTGCTTGTATCTAAAATGTAGTTAAAGTCAGCAATTGCTTGGGAAGGAACTTGATATTTTGAAGCAATAGACTCCAGGCTATCACCGCTAGCAATTTTATGCGTTAATCCCGATACCGGAGGTATTGTCACAGTCTGACCTACTTTTAGAATCGAGTTATCAGATAAGCTATTTACATACTTTAAAGCGTCTGTTGAAATTTTAAATTTAGCGCCGATCCCACTGAGCGTATCGCCCACGACCACGGTATATACAAAGGCCTCCGTTCTTTTACGCTCCTCTGGCAAAGTAGTAGTAGCAATATTCATATTGGGAATGATGTCATTAACATTTTCAAGGTAGTCAGGACTTACCTCACCACCACTAACAAAACTTGTTCTGTTAAACACCTCACCAAACATAAACACCAAAAAAGCAAATCCCAATATGACAAAGTTAGCCAAAGGTCTCCCCAACTTACCCCTAGACCAAATAAGTTTACGAACCAAAAGGTCTTTAGCGTGCTGAGAAGTTTTATCTAAAAGAGTAAATATATATAGAAAAGATTTAAAAAGCAGAGCAAATCTTTTTACAGAGTACCTACTAAAATCTTTAATAAATGAACGCAAAACGTAACCCCGGTAAGAAAAACCGTCGAATTTGGGCTGATAGAAGCGTTTGGATTTGGGTGTCTTTATGCCAAAAACCATAGTATTGCAGACCTTATTTTACCAAAAATACGGTAAAATACTTTGCCGTACGTGCAGCTAGTTCTTTGGGCTAACTTACCTTAGTCAGGCTGTCCAAGAATTCTTTGTTATCCTTTGTCTTTCTGAGGCGCTGCAACACCAACTCAGTAGCCTCTTTATCATCTAAAAGGTCTACCATACGTCTAAGCACATATATTTTTTCTAGTGTCTTTTTGTCATAAAGTTTGTCCTCGCGCCTTGTGCTACTAGCTTTTATATCAACTGCAGGATATATTTTTCTTTCACCTAAGCTACGATCTAGCTTAAGTTCCATATTTCCAGTGCCTTTGAATTCTTCAAATATAACGTCGTCCATTCTACTACCTGTCTCGAGCAAGGCAGTGGCTATTATGGTTAAACTACCGGCATCTTCAAAATTTCGAGCGGCACCAAAAAAGTGCTTGGCTGGGTATAAGGCCGAAGGATCGAAACCACCCGACAATGTTCTACCACTTGGTTGAACTACCATATTGTATGCTCTGGCCAATCTAGTCAGCGAGTCCATCAAAATTACAACGTCTTTACCCTTTTCTGCTAATCTTTTGGATCTTTCAAGACAGACCTCGGCAATTCTAGTTTGCATTTCGGGTTTTTCGTCAAAGTTACTTGCAAACACCTCCCCTGTAACACTTCTCTTAAAGTCAGTGACCTCCTCAGGTCTTTCACCAATAAGAGCTACCATTAAAACAATATCGGGGTGATTTTTAGTAATGCCATGGGCAACTTCTTTTAATAACCATGTTTTACCGGCTTTTGGCGGGGCTACTATCATAGCTCTTTGACCCTTGCCTATTGGAGCAACGAGATCAATTAATCTTGTCGCCAAACCCTCCTGGTCGGTTTCTAGTTTTAACCATTCGTCTGGGAAAACAGGTGTTAATTTGGAAAATAAAGGTCTCTTTTTAGCATCCTCTGGGGACATGCCATCTACTTTTTCTACTTTTAATAAAGATAGGTAACGCTCTCCTTCGTTTGGGGCACGCGCAAAACCTGTGACAAAGTCGCCCATTCTAAGATTACACGCCCTTATTTGAGAAAGGCTTGTGTATACATCTTTTGGGAGCTCATCAGAAACGCGCTCATCCTGTCTTATAATTCCAAAATCCTGTAAAACCTCGAGTATACCGCTAATAGGTATCATTTCGGCGCTGTTGTAATTTGTGGAGGCGTGATTTCCCGAACTATAATTTGAGGATTGACCGTCGTCGTTGTTATATTGCCTTCTTTGGCCATTGCCAGAATCATTATTACGATTGCCTCCATTATAAGACCCATTGTAAGAACCATTTCTCGAACCACTACTATTCTTTCTTATTGGCATACTATTTTTAAGGGTAAAAACTTCCTTTTTATTTTACTTTCTGAATTTTGAGATTCAAAAAAAACTTGATAATTTTTTAAACAAAGCCTGCAATAGTCCTAAGGTCGGGAGATAGCCACTGCCCCCTGCTACCTCCCTACCTCAGGATTATTAAAGTTCTTGTACTAAAGTTCCAGTTACAACCAAACGTTTGCTGTAAGTACCCTCCGACGGTATCCAAACTCCACTGCATGTTAGCATAGTAATAGTAGATGCGCCTTCCTTATCTTCTAAAACTTGTAATCTTGTGGGATCGTTCATGTCAACATATGATAAGTCAGTTATCATATATTCGTAAACTCTACCAAAAGAATCCTCTACCTGCAATCTATCATTTATTTTTGCGTTTTTCAAGCCATAAAAGGCAGCAGGACCACCACCGGGTCTATCATAGTGGGCATTTATAACTAAGTTACCCAATTCCCCCGGATGAGCGCTCTTAAAATACCAGCCCGAACCGTTCCAATCCACGGGTGTTTCCATAGAACCATCCTTAGCCACACCTACCGGACCAACCTTTACCGCTATATTTACACTATTAATTTTAAGTTCAACAGGATCACCATATATGGGTTTGAGCTCTTGGGCAAAAACCGAATCAAGAGGTACCAATTGCACAGCATCTACAACCTCAGTACGCCCAGGTATTATTTTGTACAAAAAAGTGCTGGCAACTGTCAGGCTAAGCAAAAAAGATGCAAAAAAAATGC
>JBPOHY010000103.1:0-3056 GCA_052035055.1 candidate division WWE3 bacterium
ACACTCACAGTTCACTCCTTTACGGTGCTAATGCTTTTCCTGGTGCCGTGGGTGGGAGTCGAACCCACACGGGCTTTTCGGCCCAGTGGTTTTTGAGACCACCGCGTATACCATTCCGCCACCACGGCATAGCTAAATAAGTAGCCAAGCACCTTGCATTTTATCACAAACAATAGCATAATTTCGAAAATTTACCCAAGGAGCGATTTATGACTATACTTGAAGAAAAAAGTTTTCATACAACTGTAATGGGGGTCGTTATCGGCTTTAAAGACAAACACGTTAGGATCAAACTAGAAACAACAGACCCTCAGGTTTTTTTGGGAGCAGATACGGGATTTTTACCTCTGGCATGGTACGAAGGAAAAGATGAATTGCAGGTAGATGATACCGTCGAAATTATTATCGAGGAAGAAACGCAAGGCCCTACCTCCTTTGCCAAAGTAACTGCCAAGTTTTGACCATAAAGTCCTTATACATAATAAAAAAGTGTATGGGGACTTAATTTTCTCTATGAGTTTCCATTTCCCTAAAGGTTGTTCTGTCAGAAATAAAGAATAAATCTATTTCGCCGGTCGGGCCATTTCTATGTTTAGCGACAAGCAAACGAGCTGTTGCACGGTCGTCATCGTCGGGTCTGTACAAGAACATTACAACGTCTGCGTCTTGCTCAATAGAACCAGAATCCCGCAAGTCCGAAAGCTGTGGCTTTTTATCACCACCACGCTGTTCAACGGCACGAGACAATTGTGATAACGCCATCACTGGAACTTTTAGTTCTCTCGCCAAATTCTTTAGCGCCTGCGAAATTTCGGAAACTTCCTGTACCCTACTCTCTTGTCTCCTACCACGCACTAATTGCAAATAATCGACAATAATTAACCCAATTGGTTTTTCTAACATTAATCTTCGTGCCTTTGTGCGCATTTCCAAAACGCTTTGTCCTGGGGTGTCATCTATGTATATTGGGGCATCTGCTAGTTCACCAGCAGCAATACCATACTTTTCGAAGTCATCCGCTTCTAAATTTCCGGTCATTATTCTCCAGCTGTCAATATCTCCCTGTGCAGATATCATTCTATCTACAATAGATTCCTTACCCATTTCCAGAGAAAAAATTGCAATTCCAATACCATGGGTCACTGCCGCATGTTGGGCAATATTTATTGCAAACGAAGACTTACCTACCGAAGGCCTAGCCGCCAAAATTATTAATTCTTCTTTGCGTAAACCCGAAAGCATACGATCCAAGGTTTTTAAGTTTGTAGGAACACCTCTTAGAGCATTTCGGGTTTTGCTTAATTCGTCTAAACGCTCAAATGTAACCTCTAGAGTATCTTTTATAGGCACAAAATCTTGGTGAATTTTAGACTGAGCTACTGAGTAAAGAAGTTGTTCTGCCTTGTCTATAAGTCTATCGCTATCGGGTTCCTCAAAGACCAACTCTCCTATTGAAGCGGCTGCCGATAGAACCCCACGCTTAATATAATCATCGCGTATGATTCGAGCATAATGCTCTACATTTGCAGCTGTAGGAACGGTGTTTACCAAATCAGTTAAATATGTAACCCCTCCCACATGCTCCAACTCGCCCATCTTTTTAAGTTCCTGTGGAACAGTAATCATATCGGCGGGTTCACGGCGCTCAAATAAATTAACAACCGCCTCATATACTTTGGCATGTGCAGTTTTATAGAAATGGGATTCTTGCAAAAACTCGACAACCTTAACCACAGCGTCCTTATCCAATAGCAATGCACCTAAAACCGATTTCTCGGCCTCAAGGTCATGCGGAGGTACTAAGTATTTGTTTTGCTTTGTATCAGACATAAGTTTTTAAAGGCTTTTTGGTTTAATGTTGGGGCAGTAATATAACAAGGTCAGTTTCTTCCGGAACGTCGGAACGGGATGATAGCTTGAGCGAATCCATTTTTGTTGTATCTTTGTCCTCATAACCCATTTCCCCGAGAAACTTTTCTACACCATCGAGTTTCTGGGGTAACTTGGTTAAGTCTTCTGTCTGGTAGTGCATGGGAATAGTAAACGCCGGTTCGATATCGTGAGTTACCTTTGCAGCAACTTTAGCGTCCATAGTATAAGAACCACCAACTGGTATAAGCAACACGTCTATGGTGGGTAATTTTTCTAGAGTTTCTTTTGACAGCTCGTGACCCAGATCCCCTAAGTGCAAGATATTAAACCCGTCAATTTCGATCTGATATATGGTGTTCTTTCCGCGCTCAGTGCCGTTTTTGGCATCATGGTAAGTTTGGTGAGCCGACACAAATACGCCCGAAACCTCATACTCTCCAGGAGTATCTATAACCATCTTATAATCCGAAACACCAGATGTGTAATTGTGATCTTCGTGCTGATGGCTTACTAAAACAATATCTCCTGAAAGCTTTGGCAATTTGTAGCCAAGCGCAGAAGGATCATAGGGATCAGTAATGACAGTTGTGAATTTTCCCTTGATTTTAAAGCATGAATGCCCGATATAAGTAATTTCCATTTGTACATTTTAGCAGATTGAGTTTTAAGGGAAAGGGTGTAAAAGGCATTTGGTAAAAAAAAGAGCCGCACTTCAAAAAACAATTTGAATATGCGGCCCAAACTAGACTAAAAAAACAAATTAACTAGCCTAACGGGAAGATTCCGGCGCGAATAGCTATGATACCGACCAGGTATAAAACCTCCGCGAAGGAACTTAAAAACGTTACCGAAAAGTCTCTCCAATTCCGCTTTTCGACAACAGGTAGATCGTCCAAAGTTTTATCCGATTTCATACCATTCCTTACCGCAATATAAAACCGGCAGGCAGAAAACCCTAACGTAACAAAGCCTACAAAGTTTAGCGGGTAAATCTGATAATCCTCATTAAAAACAAACCATGCCAGGGCAATAAACATAAAAATGATAATCCACTGCCCAAAACCGGCGGTAAGCAAGTGCTTTTTACGCGCAGTCTCTTTCCAGTCCGGGATTTCAGTGCCATCTTCGGCATACCGAGGGAGCTTGGCCTTAATTGCAAACAGCTCCAAGTTGGTCATTTCCAA
>JBPOHY010000003.1:0-2539 GCA_052035055.1 candidate division WWE3 bacterium
ACAATACAGGTTGCGTTTGGCTTCGGCATTATTTCACCCTTCCTAAATCATATTTACCACTGTCGCCTTCAACTATCTGGTCGCCAGGCGTGTAATTTTTTAAGTAATCAAATATCTCAACACCAGCTTCAGTGACACCAGTGAGAATCGCACCTTCCTTCAGCCCCAAATCTTTGCCATCTTTAATTTCATAATCTTCTTTAACGCGAATTAAATCACCAGATTTTTCCGTCACGGGTTCGGGAACGATAGTTTGCACCGACTTGTTGGCTCCTAGCTTCGCAGGGTCCGCACCAAAGATAAAAGGTTTCGGCTGGATGTGCGTATTGTAGTGCGCCTCCATCTGTCTGAAGAGCACTTGTGAGCCATCGACAAACTCTAACCCTTCGACGGCCGTGAAGTCGAAATGAAATTCTGGTATTTGTGACATTACTTTCCTTCTTTCGGCAATACTGTTTTTACAATTCGTCTAACGGGTACGCTGAAGACAGTTGCATCATGCGACCAGCCAAAGTCGCCAGTTGGTTCGCCGCTCTCGGCATCTAGGAAAACAGAAACGAAGATGTCTTTGTACTGGATTACCACTTCATCAACAGCCTTTCCGTCATTGGCGAGCTCTATTTTTGGTTCTCCGAGAAAAAATGACCTGAGTTCATTTATTTGTTTCGACATTGATAGCTCCTTACTGCTTAATTATCTCGGACATATTATAGCAAATAAATCGGACAAAAGTAATTATCTCGGACAAACTGGCAAAAAAATAGTAGGAAAAAATTATGGGAGAAAATTTAACAGAGGTAAATATAAATAGGTGAAAATAAGAAATGTAGGAAATAACAGAGGTTAAAGAGAGCAAAGGGGAAACTTCATTATATTTCATATATATAGCGGGGAAGCCCAGCTCACAGTCGGGCCTACCCCCACCCCCTCCCCCCGCCTTAACTAATAAATAAAAGAATAAAATTAAAAAAACTAGCAAGCTCAGCTCTAGCTAGTGTGTGTATGTGTACACCACATATAGCGTACCTATATAGGCGGGGCGTGTGTGTGCTGCTCTATCAGGGGTGGCATACGTCGCACAATATGTATTTTATGTACCATGTCCGATTTAATCATATGTGTATATGTCCGATTTGATCGCTAACGTGGCTTGTGGGGGCTTAGGTGAAGCCGTATGGCTATTATCTGTGACATTATCGCGGACAAACGCACCAAAATAACAGGGGTCATGTCCGACTTAATCAAGTACGCTCTGTATATTCGTTTTGCCTACCAATGATATGGATTTAGTCACCGCCTTACCTCTGGTCTGGTCGATTGCATAGTGTACGTTGCGTGTCTTTATGGCTTCATCGTTGCTATGAATCAACTCCCCTAGCTCTTGAATTGCCTCACTTGCTATCTGTTCTAGGCTATCATTCATGTATTGAGTAGTTGGAATATTATCGCCTTTTTTGGCTATCCTGTACAGCCGTTCGCCACAACCTCGGGGATAAATTGCACGGCATCAAAGCGCCTACTTTGCTCATTTGGGGCAAACAGGACAATGTGACGCCGCCGTTTGTGGGTGAAAAATTCCACGAATTGATCGAAAATTCGCGCCTCTTTTTCTTGGATCAATGCGGCCACGCGCCCATGATGGAAAAACCGGAGGAATTTAACAACCTCTTGGAGCAATTTTTGGCGGAAGTTTCCCAGCGCCCTCAATAGCGCATGCCCCAGAAGTAAGGCTCTTCCTCCTTGCGTTTGTTCTCAATAAACAAAGCGAGCTCCCGGCGGTAGTCTGCCTCCTTGATTTTTTTGCCTTTTAACTTTTTGGGTGGCGCAAGCGCTTCACCTACTGGCTTGGCCTCAAACTTGTCGGCGGTCACGACCATGGCGCCATCGTTGACATTTACCTCCAAAATGAGACCTGGTAGCCCGTAAAAGCGCTCTGGCCCCGCGCCTTGTGGTATATCCAACGCAAACCAAGCCACTACCTTTTGTTTTTTTACGGTATCCTCCCAAAATGCATTCATGCAAATATGGCCAGACACTTCTTTTAAATCATTGAGAATTTTCCATTGGGGCGGGTTCAGGCTGTCTTCCACCACATAACTTTTGCCCGCCAAAGTCAACAAATCTTGCATGGTTTGTTTTTCAAAATGGCGGCGCACCGCAAACGGGTCGCGGCGCCAAGAGAACCCATCGTCGTCGGGTTCTGCGCGTTCTTCTGAGTCTTCGTATTTGCTTTCGGTAGCATTGAGGGTCAACACGCAAAAAGTTTTCCATTCGGAGCGGCTGCCCCACATGTAAGACATACGGTCTTTTTGTTGTTGGCTCATGTAGTCAAGGGAGGCAAATTGTTTGGCCCAGTTGGTCACTTTTAGGTAACGGATGGTGCCCTCAAAGGGTTGTTGAGCCGCCATCGCAACAGGAAAACTTAGCGCGAGCAGCAGGGAAAAAAGGAAAAAACGCATAATATGGATCATGTATTTCGATTTCGGATTTCAGATTTTGGATTTCGGGTTGCTTACCGGTTGCTAACCAACTTTATATG
>JBPOHY010000182.1:0-2502 GCA_052035055.1 candidate division WWE3 bacterium
TGCAATTCCGTTAAGGAATTGGAGCGTAACCGCCAAAAGCGGCAAACTCGTTTTAAATCTGCCCAACAACTAGCGCGTAATAAAATTGCGGTGACTTTGCCGTGTTTTTTAAAGGAGGTGTATATGGCAGAAAGTAATAAGGAAAATCCAAAAGACGGGTTGGCTTTAGTAGTTGGAGGATTGTTTGTGCTAGCCCTGGTATTTGCGACCTACACATATTTCAATAATTCAACAAACGAAGAATTTTCGACAAATAATGATACTGCACAAGATGAAGGGGAAGAAAAAGGCCTAAGCGAAAGAATAAAAGATATGTTTAACGGAGACGACGAAGACGAAAAAGATGATAAGGAAATTAACGCAGACCTAAACGGAGAAGGCGCTGCCGATAAAAGAACTGATACAGCAAGCGACACCACTGGAACAACCACATCAAATACTATGTGGACACCAAATGATTACACAGACGGCGATTTAAAAGGAAACTCCTATACGGTAGTTTCTGGCGATACACTTTGGGAAATAGCAGAAGCAAGATATGGTAATGGCGCAGATTGGGTAAAAATATTAAATGCTAACTCCGCGAGTATTGGTTACTTACCAAGCGGGCAACAAGCTCTAATTAATCCTGGGCAAGTCTTAGTATTGCCATAGGGTGTAGAATCTATAAGTCTTTGACGTAGACCAAAGGCTACATAACAAAACCCCGTGTGCACGCGGGGTTTTTGTTTTATAGACAAAGTAGAACTGACTAGTTACCATTAACTTATAAAACTTCCAGGCAACCCCTTAACAAAAATATTTTTAGTAATTCTTTTTCTTTTGAGCATTGTTGGTGTTTTTTTCTTTATACTGATAAAAAAATCCGTAATTGGCGACAATTTAGTACAAATTACTAATACAGTGGGGTACAAACCCAAGGCGAACGAGGTCCTATATTACTCAAGAACCGGTGGCTTTGCAGGTGTATGCGATGAACTATTTATCTTTTCGAACAACTCATATGAGCTAACTAATTGCAGACAAGAGGCTGCTAATAAAACTGGTTACTTAACACAAGATGAAAGTGCCGAATTTCAAAAACTAATAAAAAATAAGGGTAGAGTAATAAAAAAGTGGGATGATGCACAGGCTGGGATTACTGATGGGTTTCTTGAAGAAATTCACTTTTTCGGTACTGGAAATGACAATAAGGACAATGCCGATCAAACAACCGAATTTGCAAAAAGAATATTAGAAAAAACCATTATCAAGTAATTTTATTAACTCTGATTTATATACTGCAGGTTGCCTGACCACAAAACTTTTTCGGGTGGGTCTAAAACTTTGGAAAATTCATCCATAAACTAAATGTACAACTACCTATACGCGCACACAAGATATTTTTGCTGGTATAATGAAGCCCTGCGGGCATTCTGCCGCAAAAATTAGCGGAAATTGTGCGGGTGTGGCTTAGTGGTAAAGCGTCTCCTTCCCAAGGAGAAGATCGCGAGTTCGAACCTCGTCACCCGCTCCAAAAAGGTATTGTCCACAAAGTGGACAGTAGCTTTTTGTTTGGACGAGGTGAGAATGCCGGACTGAGCTTGTAAAACAAGCGAAGGAGGCGGGGTCGAATGCTTTTGTATGTTAAGAGTGAAACGATTTACAGACAAAAGACATGTGACCGAACCTCGTCACCCGCTCCAAAGTACTTAGCGAATAAAATGAGCTTTAGTACTTTGAGTGCAATAGGAGCAATAGCGACGATTTGCCTCCAAAAAGTCCAAAAGAGTTAAAACAATGTATAAACAATATATTAAAAATGCGCTAAAAGCAGCGAAGTACCACGAGGATACAGTCTTCGCATTTGAAAATGAAACTCCACAAGGTTACGATAAAATAATTTATCATTTAAGAGCTTATTTTTGGGAACTATGGTCAGTTTGGGATTATGTGCTGCAGCACGCAAACACTAAAACATTAAATAAAAGTCCCTTCGAAGTCCGGAGAAATTTTGTTAACAACCTATCTAAAACACACTCAAGCTACACTTTTCTCGACAAACTTAAGACATATGATCAGGCGCTACAGCTTAACAGAATTAGATATCTTAGAGACTTTGCACACAAATGGACAATACACCCTTACCAACTAGAGCATGCAGGAAGCGAAGTAACAGTAATATGCATAGATAACTATGATAAACGAGAACCCAAACTACCAGAACAGATAAATATTGATAGAAATGATTATTGGTTTATGGAGCAACTGTTCAATGATTTGGATAATAGCGCGTTCTTTGATTAAATTTCCAGATCCGAGTGCTGCTCCATAAATTGATATAGATACTCATCAATAGTAAACTTGCATTAGTATAAAAATTTCGGAGAACTTTTATGGCTAAATATGTAGATGGATTTGTGTTAGTAGTTCCAAAAAACAAAACAGAAGAATATAAAAAAATGGCTGAAGGCGGTCGAGATAGCTGGATGAAGCATGGAGCCCTTGAATACTTTGAATGCA
>JBPOHY010000185.1:0-2945 GCA_052035055.1 candidate division WWE3 bacterium
CTTAACTTCTGCTGCGGTACAGCAAACTTTTGAAATAAAAAAAATGTCCCAGATAGAATGTCCATTCATTGATCTTGCTTCCTTTAACTTTAGTAGTATTGATAAGTATTTGCTGAAAAATATTAAAAAACGTCATAGACAACTTAGTCCCTACCACTTTTCTTATGTAACCGATCCTCAAGTTTTTAGCTCTTTAGTTCCCAGGTTAATATCTCTTAATCAAAGCTGGTGGGAAATGCGAAATTCTTATGGCATAGCCTATACAAAAAAGGAGGAGGTATTTTTGGTACAGGCGCTAAATGAACTTTTTTTAGAAGGTAAAATTATATGTTCGACCATATATAAGGAAACAGAGTTACTTTCCATTGGGGTTGCCTTCAAAAACTTGGTTACCGCGGCATACTATGTATTTGGGCACAATCCCTCCAGTATGCATTACAGTATTGGAAACGTACATTGGTATAACATACTACGCACCTTACCGAGGGACATTAGATTTTTAGATTTTATGCGAGGTGGAGATAAGCACAAGTATGATTTTGGTGCCCAGAACAAATATATTTATACCGTGCGTGTTTACGCAAAAAAAATCAATCCACGGAAAAGACCCGTGGACTGAATCGCTAAGTTAGCAATCAGAAGACTAACTTCTGTAAGTTACTGTACTTCTTCTTCGAGCTTTCTTTTTAGCAACTGGCTTTGCTTTTGGTTTTGCTTTTGATTTTATAGGCATAGGTTAACTGGGCAGTTCACCTCCTTTTTAAAAAAAGAAACATAAGATACCATAACTGTAGCATCCGTTAATGCGTTGTCAATGAACATCAAACAATCCAGTCCATATTTAGAATATAAAAGGCAATTAGGTTGGGGCGTTTTTTGCGTTTCCGGTATAAACGTAATACATAAGCAGTCTTGGTATGTTGGCAACCATGCGCGTATAGAACAAATGCCGCAGATGCCAAACTGGGAATTACTGGCCAATGAGCTTATTAGCAGAAAAATCCGCAGGATTAGTTTTGAGCCCGCCAGCCCTGGCTTTAATAGTAGTTTGCTAGAGGAGGGTATTTTGTATCTTAAGGATAGGGGAATACACACCGGTGTTTTTTACGATAGCCCGGCAACCAAAGAGATCGAGGTAGATATCTTACCAGACCTGGATACTATCTTTTCTAACTTCAATTCTAAAAAAAGGCATGAAATTAGAAGATCCTTAAAAAACAACTTTGTTCTAAAATCCACATACAAAATGAGTGAGTTCCTACGGACTCAGCATATCTCTTCGGGGAATAGGCACCTAGTACAACATCATAAGGTTGCAATTTTACCCAGGGTGTTTGGTAGGGATTTGGTTCCTGTGGTATCGGCGTACACACCAGAGGGGGAGTTTTTAGGGGCGAGCTTTAGCATTTTATGGGAAACCACCGCTTATTACTGGGGGGTTGGTGTAACCTCTTTAGGTAGAAAAAGCTTATTGTCCAACCTCTTACTATGGGAAATGCTATCTGCGGTAAAGGAACGCGGGTGCCACGTTTTTAACATTGGTGGTGTTTGGGACGAAAGAGTGCCATATTTAAATAAGGATTGGAAAGGCATTACCTATTTTAAGGAAGGCTTTGGCGGTAGAAATGTATATTTACCGTTGGTGCCTATAAAGTCATAAAAATATATTTTTATTGTCCCATTGCCAACGAGCCCATTGGCGCATTTAAAGAGATATACAAGCACGTTCAGGGGTTACGTGAGCTGGGTTACGACGCATTTGTAATACATAATAAAAGGCATAAGGAGGGGTGGTTTAACTCTGATGTAATACCGATAATATCTTCGGTAAAAAATCTTTCTAGTCTTTTACAGAAAGAGGATGTATTTGTTATTTTGGAAGTGAGTACCTGGTTATTAAAATATGTGCGTTGTGACCATGTTGTAGTTTTTAACCAAGCGCCTTACAGGACATTTTATGAATGGGGAATTCAAAGGCGGCATACTAACCCCTATAGTGATGCCAGAATTAAGGCAATCATTACGGTATCTAGTAATGCTCTAAAATACCTTTCTAGTATGCAGCTAAATATTCCCATATATCGGCTGCACTATTTTGTAGATTCAACACTGTTTGCGTACACTCCGTATGAACACAAGAAAAATCAGCTTGCACTAATGACCAGGCGCAATTTTGACGATATCGAGCAGGTTATGCAGTTACTTTATCTAAGGTCTGCCAAGAATCATTTAAATAATTATAAGGTTAAATTTATACATTCGAGCACCGAGCGCCAGGTTGCAAGTGTTCTTAGACAGAGTAAGTTTTTTTTGCACTTTGGGTACCAGGAGGGATTTGGTATCCCGGTGTTGGAAGCAATGCTGTGTGGTTGCGTAGTGGTTGGTTATACCGGTTTTGGTGGAGATGAGTTGTATTCACCAGCCCGCGCTAAAAAAGTATATACATTAAATGTATTAGATTATGTTCGTGCCATTGAGGACCTTTTTACGGCTGACATGCATGCTCCTGCATTGGTTGCTAAGTTAGGCACGAATGCTCATAGGTTTGCCGTCAAAAATTATACCCAAGAAAAGTATCAACGAGAGCTTAAAATCATTTGGGAATCTATAATCTCTCAATTTTAGACTTATGCTTTAGTTTGAAAACCTCTACTATGGTATATGCAAACAGGGCTAACGAAATGAAAATTGCCATTACCCATAGACATAAGGTGAAAGCTGTTATCAATTTGTTTGTTAGATAAATAAGGTTAGTCATTATGTTTATATAAAGGAACCATGTTTCTTGTGCTTTTTTACTATTGCATCAACTAGTAGAACATTTGGTAATAGGGCTAATATGACTATTATTATCGATTTCGCAATGTCTACCCAGTTATGTAGGATTATTGCTTCGCTCAACATTCTTACGCTATCAGTAATGAATTTAATATCTCTGGGTAATG
>JBPOHY010000033.1:0-2528 GCA_052035055.1 candidate division WWE3 bacterium
CATTTAACCCCTTTTCGAATCTTTCAAGGTGCGTCATCCCATTCATATAGGAAAGTGGGCCTTTAATGCTATATACAAAGTTCTCGGCGTTTATTGCTTGCTCCGTATCTATCTCTACTAGTTGCGTAATGGCCCCGCCATGGTCGCTTACGGTTGCTGCAAAGTGTCCTTGCGTCATTTTGTCTACAAATATTACGAGCGAAAGGATAGTACCCACAAATATGCCATATATAGCGTCACCAAAAACAGTTATACCGCAAACCAAAAGTCCTATTAAAAAGCTTCTCTTGTCTAATTTGTAAAGACGATTTAATTTGTGGGTTTCAACCATTCTGACTGCCGCGAAAACCAATATAGCTGCTATTGCTCCCATAGGAATAAATTTAAATAGAGGTAGTAGAAAAAACGAAATCATAAAAACACACACAGTATTTATGAGTGCTGATGCTTTATGGGTAGCGCCAGATTTTATGTTTATAGAGGTTCTTGCGAATACCGCGGTAGCGGGTAGTCCTCCAAACAATCCAGACACTATATTAGCAGCCCCAAGTGCCCACATTTCTTTTTCTTTGTTGTGCCTTGTTTTAGTTATGCCATCCGCCACCCTAGCAGAAATCATGGTCTCAATTATTGCGACTATAGCTACCGTGACCGCAACCGAAAGAATATCTGCGTCTATTTTAAACGCAAATGGTAGAGCCAGTGCCGCATTTATATTTGGGTAGTAATCCCCTAGCACATCTATGTTGAATGGCAGGATTTCTTTTTTTGATAGCAAACCCGTAATTATTCCTAAAATAGCAACAGGTATTGCGCCAGGCAGTCTGGGGAGTTTTTTGAGGAGCAAAAACATAAACGCAAGAAATGCTGTAAAAGCTATTACCGAGACTATGTTAGATTGCCCTATATGCATTATGGACTCTAGTAGATTTTGGGTTAAATGGTCGTGTTTTTCGAGCCCCCTAAGTCCTAAAATAAAGTTGACCTGGTTGATCGCAATAGTCGCTGCAACGCCTAAGGTAAAGCCAAATATGGTTGATTCCGGTACAAACACTAAATATTTTTCTAGTTTTATGAGCTTAAACAAACCAATAAGAATACCAGTTAGTACTGCAAGCATAGGAATATATTCCGTGCCTTTTGTAATAGCATACGCCGACAAAATACCAGAAAGTGCTCCAGCAGGACCCACAATATTGTAGTTACTACCCCCAAAAAGCGCAGCTACTGTGCCTGCATAGACCGCAGTTAATATACCGGCCATTGGACTTGCCCCCGACGCTATGGCAAGTGATATAGAAAGAGGAATTGACACTAGTGCAGTTGTTAATCCAGATTTCCAGTTTTCTTTAATTTTAGTTTTTATGAATGAAAGCCCTGTTTCCACAGCAAAATTCTCCTCCTTGTGATTTATATGTCAATATTTAGTGTTTGGAGCGGTGGACCGGATTCGAACCGGCGACCTTCTCCTTGGAAGGGAGACATTCTACCAACTGAACTACCACCGCGGACCTTACTTTTCGCCGTATCCAGCGAACCTCCATATTCTAACACTTACATTTGCTGCGTAAAGTGGGCTGTCATTTTACTTTACGCTTTTTAACAGTTCTGCTTTCTTTTTCTTAAAATCATTGTCGTTAATGATTCCGCGCATTCTAAGTTCGCGCAGACGAATAAGGGATTTTTCCACGTTATCAATGTGCTTTGAGTGCTTATTTTCGAGGTCGGCGCTTTTATAACTCATATAGAGTTCGTGCAATTTTTGGTCAATTATTTTTTTCGCATGCATCGCATTTTTTTTAGAAACAAACCGCACTGTTATTAACGTATCGCTACCTGTAGTTACGATTTCAAAGTGTGCAAAAAGTAACGCCAGTTTTTTGATATTTACCTGAGTTATCTGAAAATACGAAATAGTTTTTTCTTCTTGCGAAAGCAAATGCCGCTTTTTGTATACAATCACATCGTCGTATACATAGATGTGAGGTCTAAAGATGGCTCTGTTAAAACTTCTATTTCCATACAAATGTACTAATAATTCGGACACCATGTGATTATAGCAGCGATTGCAACAGCTATCTTTTTTATCTTGTTTTACCTATAATTTTTTTTATAACCCGAGCCAGACTAACTTTAGCAGCACTTATATTTGTTTCACTTCTACTCGTGCCCCTTACAGCTTTTGCCTGTGGTATTGCTATAACTTCTTCAGTGGATGGTTGGTTTTTTGGTATGGATTCTGCTGAACAGTCATTTATAAACCATGAAAACGGAACCGAGAAGCTGATTATTAGTCGAGAGTTCGATAAGGCCGCATACAACACCGTTTGGGTTATTCCAATACCAGCTCCCGCCAAAAGTATAAAGGTTGATGTTTTGTCAGAGATACCGCGCTTTATTAAAGGTGAAAATGTTGAAATTGTAGCCAATGCTAAGCTACAAAAAATAAACGACTTGCTACTGTCTTCGCAAATTTATCCGCTGCCTTTTGTAGTGATAAAAAACATTATGCAGAATGTAACTGGGAG
>JBPOHY010000072.1:0-5427 GCA_052035055.1 candidate division WWE3 bacterium
ACGTAAGTAAAATGTCAGTAAGTTTTGCCGCCTTGACGGTATTTTTATCAGTCTTTGTGTTTCAACTGCCGATTGCACAAGGGAAGCAGCAAACACCACTTAAGTATTCGATTTTCTCAGCTAAACCTTTAGTCATGGAGTCGATTAACCAAGACCTAACACACAAAGATTCGCGCGCGACCAAAGTAGATGGAGTATTTTCTAAGTTTGATTGTCCTTTATACGGAATGGGCGAAACCTTTGTGAATGAAGCAGACGCAAACGATATACCTTACTGGGTAGTTGCCGCTATATCCTTTCAGGAATCCGGATGTGGCAAAAAAACACCACTTGTTAATGGGGTGGCCACAAGCAATGCATGGGGGTGGGCGGTGTATGGAGGCAACGTATTTGAATTTCAGAGCTTTGAACACGGTATAGAGGTAGTTTCAAGATATATGAGCAAGAAATTCTATTCTAAAGGGGTGACAGAGCTTTGCGATATCATGAAAATTTATACACCTCCTTCAAATGGGTCTTGGTGCCAGGGCGTTCAATACTTTGGCGACATGATACAAGACTATAAGACTCCTCAAGTTTAATCCGTCTCTCCAAACCCATAGCATTTGCAACTTGGCTAGTTGTCTGGTATAATCTACCACTATATCTGTAGATACAACAAAAAAAGCCTCCCAATACTACAAATTATGAATATAAAAAGGCTCCACAACTTAATATTTTTGTGCATTTGCGCATGCGGCATGGTATGTCTGGTTTTTTGTGTTTCCTTACTCGGCATGTATTTGAATAGGCCAAAAGAAAACCAAAATATAAAATTAGTACATTCTATTGAGAGCAAAAAAATTGATAGGGCCAAAGCACTAGAGCTGTTTTTTATAAAACGTAAATCCCCATTAGTACCACATGCTCAAAAATTTGTAGAAACCGCAGACAAGTATTCTTTGGACTATAGACTTTTAGTGGCCATTTCGTGCATAGAATCGTCTTGCGGCAAATTTATGCCACAAAATTCATACAACGCTTGGGGTTGGGGAGTATACGGCAACAATGTTATTAGGTTCACAAGCTTTGACGAAGGCATAGAAAAAGTAGCCGAAGGCTTACACAAAGGTTATATCGCCAAAGGTGCCGACACCGTAGAAAAGATTGCTCCGATATATACACCACCAAACCACACAAATTGGCTTAGAAATGTAAAGTCCTTTATGCGCGAAATAGATGATATGACCGAGGCTTAAGCCAGCATATAAATTATTTTTTGCTGCGATACAGCCGCAAATCATAAAGTGGGGTAATATAGTGATATAATCTTATGCATTATGGGCGAGTGGCGGAATTGGCATACGCGCACGGCTTAGGACCGTGTCTCGCAAGAGGTGAGGGTTCAAGTCCCTCCTCGCCCACCAAGTATCTTGGCGAATGAAATGAGCCTAGAGACTTGGAGGTACTCTAGCGAAGCGATGAGTACACCAGACTGCTTGTACTCAAGCTTAGTAAGCTGGGGTGCAATGACGCTAACGCTACCAGGAATACCTGTAGGAGCGTAAGCGACGATTTGCCACCAAGTGTCTCGGCACTTAAACCTATAGCTTGCGCCGTTCCCGGAAATAACATATAATTCTGATAATTTCTAACCTATAACCAATTTTGGAGGTACCCAATGTCTTCTTACAGACAATCCTTACTAGAACAAGCGGAGGACATAGCGCTAAACCAATACGACCAGAGTATGTTCGAACTTGCTTTACTTATGCAGAGCGGCGCCGAGATTGAAAAAACCCATATTTACACTTTTTTGCGAGACTGGTTAAATTTTAAAAAAGCCACAAAAGAGCGACGCGGGCAACACACTGGCAGTGTTATCGAATTATTGGCAACTCTCACAATCGACACGGCAAATGGAAAGTTATCACAGAACCTGCGTGCTGAAGTTAATAGCGCAATCGAAAGATTAAAACCTAGAGACAATCAGGAAGGTGTCGCTAGTACTACAAGCTATGCAATATATTTGGCACTTCCAACTGTCTTGCGGAGAGTCATAGCAAAAACTTTAGACGACTCTCATTGGCTTGATTCCTTCACACCGTTAACACACGCGGCGTTAGTTAAAGGGCTTGCCTTGTTCGACACGTAAAAAACGCCCTAACACACGCAATATCAACAACGTTAGCTTGCGAAATCAAAAAAAGAGCACTAGACGACATATAAAATCTCTAGTGCTCATTTGTTTAACAAGCAATTACAACGCGCGTAATCTTGTTATCTTTCCAATCAATAAGAAACAAGGGCTCGTTCGAAAGTACTACAGGAACTTGTCTAACTATATCAACTTCATCAAGTACAAAGCGCACAAGTGGCAAGGCACCCTCAGCGCTAAACATTAATAACCTAATCTCCTTATTATTTGGGTGTCTGGAAATATATAAAAGACCCAGACAAAACCTCTCTGATCGCCGCATAGCATATACAGCAACGCTGTCACTATCCTCTTCAATCAACTTAATATCGTGCACATAAAAGGGAACATTAAAGGTAAGCCTGGCACCTGCCCAGTCAATTATGATTTTTCTATTTGGCATAAGAGCTCCTTTGGGTTTGGCTAATCTTAACATTCGTATACAAGCCCCTCATATAATTAGCTGGCAACACATCTTAAATAAATGTACTATTGTAAAGTAAAGGGATTGCCACAAGCTAAAGTACGTGGGATCTCTAACGTTCGCTTCGTGAACATTGTAAGTATATTCGTTGCTTTTTAAAGGGGGTGATTGTTAATGCTATCAAAATTAATAGATGACACCTTTAATGCAGTTACCGCTGCTATTAAGGGTACTGATAATGTATTAGATGCATTAAGGAAATCCATTAAAGATCAGGTAACTGGTTCTTTGGCCGATGTTAGCGATATGTCTAACTCTGGAATGGATATGGTAGTAGCCATAGTTACCGGAGGGGTCAAAAGCGTAGGTAATGTTGGTAAGTCTGTTGCCGAAGTTACTAGAAGTACTGTGGGAGCAGCTATTAAAGGCGTAACTGAGGTCGGAGGCGATGTTGTTTCTGCTGCAAAAAATGCTGCAAGTGGTGCAATTAATGGCGCAGCCGAGGTTGGTGAAGATTTAGGTCAAACCGCAGTGGCCGCTGTTCAAGGAGCAATTGACACAGCCGAAGAGGTAGGTACAAACACTACCGATGCGGTAAAAGCTTCTGTAATGGGAGTGGTATCCGCAGCTACTAAAGTTGGCGGTACTGCTTTAGAAACTGTTCGTGAGGCTTTGCTATCAGCCGCTGCTTTGCCAAGAGATGTAATCGAAAGCGTGCTCAAAGGAAGCGACAAATGACCTGTAAAAAATGGTTAGGAATCTAGATAAAGCCCTGCTGCAGCGGGGCTTTTTCATACAACAGCATATCGTAAGGAACAGCTAGTTAAATACTTCGTTGATTTTTTGAAAACGTTCTTTAAGTGTATTTGAAAAAAACCTGGCTCTCTCAGGGCTGCTCAAGATAACACCATCCTCCCACAAAGCTCTGCCTGCCAAAAAGCCAACACAACCTCCGGCTTTGGCAATTTTTAGATGCTCATGGAAAACATCAAAAACGCCACCTCGGGTTAGCAGTATCCACGGAATGCTGTACGCGGCTAGCGTGCTTGTGATTGCAGTACATGCCTCTAAACTACCCGGGTACTCCAATTTAAAAACATCGGGTTTTATATCGTTTTTCAAAAACATCTCCACACTTTCCAAAACCGAAGTATTTGCCCCATACGTCACGATTTCTAAAAACAATGGTAATTTTGCGGCGTGGGCATCATTTAAGACCTGCCTGGCCGTTTCTATTTGAGCACTCGCAACAGTATTAGATGAATTAAAATATATCAATAGCTTAACGCCAGCTGCACCGGCGTCCTGTATTTGGGACACACTTTTTTCTAAAGTATTTATCCGAGCATCGTCGGAACCGGAATAACCGGAATTTTCTATTGGGAGTAGAAATGGTTTAGGTATTGTAGGTGCAAGACCATAGTAAGCAGGCAAACCGTAGTCAAAATCAATTAATACTCCAGACATCTGGTCAAAGACACTGCTAATAAGCTCCTTTTTTATGCTTATTAACTCCGACGCATCGGCATTTGGAAGGAGTTTTTCGAAACTGCCACGGTGGTCAAGAGCCAACATCAAATAAGCGTCATTTTTTGTAAAAACCGACTTGGACATCAATGTTATTCTACATGCATTTTCTAACAATGAAACTTTGTGTTTAAATATACTTATTCTTATGCTAAAAAAACTCACCGATATAAACATTGCAGGCAAAACCATACTCTATAGAGCGCCGTATGATATAGGGGTCACAGAAGAGGATGGAAAGCTAACCCTAAAAGACACAAGCCGTATAGAGGCAACGATTCCCACACTACAATACTTAATAGCTCAAAAATGTAAGATTGTTATTTTGACGTGGGTCGAGCGTCCAAATGGAATTGAGGAAAAATACAAAACAACTCCACACGCAGAAGCTTTGCAAAAAATGTTGGGGGTAAATGTACAAAAGGCAAGTGATTGTATTGGACAAGAAGTTGAACAACAAGTAACCAATTTAGCCCCCGGCAAAATGTTAATGCTCGAAAATGTCCGCTTTCATTCCGAGGAAGATTCAAATGACGAGGAGTTTGCACGAGAGCTTTGCAAAGGCAAAGAATTAATAGTATTTGATGCATTTCCACAGGCTCATCGAAAGACCGCCTCCACAACAGGAATACTACAAGTTTTGCCCTCAGTTGCAGGACTATATTTTGAAAAGGAATACACAAGCCTGAAAGGGTTGCTGGATAAGCCCTTAAAACCTTTTACGGTAGTGATCGGAGGTAAAAAAGTTGCAGATAAAGCTGAAGCCGTAATAAGTCTAGCTAAGGTTGCAGATCAAGTGTTGCTAACAGGCGGAGTAGCCAATGCTGTTTTAAAAGCGCAAGGTAAAAACATAGGCAAGCTAGATTACAACGCACAAATAGAGCAACAAGCTAATGAAATTTTAGGTTTAAAAAACATTGTACTTCCAACAGACGTAATGACTACCAACGATATTGAAAAGCCGACAGTAGTCGGGAATGTGGCTTTTTCTACAGAAACTGAGCAAATAGCAGACGATATGTTTGCAGTCGATATCGGTATAAAAACCGCGGCACAGTATGCTGCAATAATCGCTAATTCAAAAACTATATTTTGGGCAGGGCCCCCTGGAGTTTACGAAAAGTTAGAGTTTGCAAACGGGACAATGACGGTTGCACAAGCATTATCAGAAGTAACAAAAGCTGGAGCAACAACAATAATAGCTGGCGGAGACACAATAGACGCTGCAAAAAAGTTTATAGATACTGCACGGATTACGCATATAAGTTTGGCTGGTGGCGCAACATTGGAGTTTTTGAGT
>JBPOHY010000042.1:0-7287 GCA_052035055.1 candidate division WWE3 bacterium
TTTAAAAATGGCGGCTAAAAGTACAATAGGCACAGATAGCAAAAATGAGAATTTAGCGGCAAGTTCACGATTTAATCCCAATAACATTCCACCAGAGATGCTAGACCCAGACCTGGAAAATCCTGGAAATAGGGCTAAAGACTGAAATAACCCAATCTTAAGTGCTTTATCATTAGTAACGCCGTCTAAGCCGTCGATGCGTTGGTTATGCCACATCTTTAAATAGAATCTTTCGGCCAAAAACATCAAAACGGTTCCCAAGGCCAAAAAAACAACAACCCAGTCCACGCTCCTAAAGGTCTGCTCAAAAAAATCGGCAAGCAAAAATCCTATCAAACCTGCAGGTACAGACCCAATAAACAGAATTAACAATGCTCGCCTATTTTTAGCAATTGCGCACAAATCCTTCCAAAAATATATAACTAAGGCAAGAGATGTTCCCAGGTGTAGGACTAAATCAAAGGCTAACGGCTGGCTTGGCCAACCAAATAGCGTAGGCAATAGAATTAAGTGTCCAGATGAGGAAATAGGCAAAAATTCGGTAATTCCCTGAACCACACCCAAGACCAATGCATGGAGAATACTCACGGTTAGGACCTGCCATAAATAAGTATATTGTCAGAGTTGGTATAACCGGCAACGGTTAAGGTTTGTATATCGTGCAAAAATCCCTGTAAAAAGTCCATAAATATATTTACATCCTCTTGGTGGTGCTTGGTATATATCCTATTAAATATAATTAAACCGCCTGGAACCACAATGTCCTTTAGCGCCGCAACAAAATTTCCAGATTTGCCTAAGTCTGGGTAATTATCACCAACGTATATATCAACGATTGCAACTTGAAAACTTTGCTTGTTAATACCATAAGCGGTAGGCTCAATAACTAAACGACAGGCATCCGCGTTTATTATGTGGTGGTTAGGAATCTGCTCTACACCAAAGTATTGCTTGGCGACGTCAATCATTACTTTGTCTATATCGACACTGGTTATATAAACACCAGGGTGCGCCTGAGAAATCAAATGGGGCATTGTGCCACCACCTAAACCAAATATTATTATGTTTTTTAAATTGGGTTCGTTTTGTTTTAGTACTTCGAGCACACGGCCCCAAACTAGACGTTTAGCGTTTTGCGAGTCTTTACTTAACGACTGGACAATACCCCCAACTATAAGTTTTACGGTATTTCCGATCTGGTAGACCTCAATTTTCCCGTTATACTCGGACTCAGCGGAAAGCAAAAGCTTTGGAAATGTTAATTTAGGCAACCCAGGATTGTCCATCGACTAAATAATAGCAGGTGGCTTTTTTGTATACAATTGCCAATTTCTGCTAGATTAGGTCAAAGTCCAAATACTTTTTCAAGACTTCTGGAACCTTAATATGGCCGTCCTCCTGCTGATAATTTTCCATTACAGCTATTAATAATCTGGTAGAAGCAGCTACCGTATTGTTTATCGTGTTTACATACTTTAGTTCACCAGTCTTAGTTTTGTACTTTATATTTAACCTGCGAGACTGAAAATCCAAAAAGTATGAGTCAGAATGTGTTTCGCGGTAAGTATTTTGACCCGGAAACCAAGTTTCCACGTCATATTTTTTACGCTGGCCAGCGCCCATATCTCCCGTACACATTAGCAAAACTTGATATGGCAACCCAAGCCCTTGTAAAACCTCTTCGGCATACCCAAGCATCTTGTCGTGCCACTCACGGCTAAGTTCTTCGCCCTCGGGTAACAAAACCACCTGTTCGACCTTTGTGAACTGGTGCACCCTAAAGATACCTTTTGTATCCTTACCGTAGCTGCCTATTTCGCGCCTGTAGCATGGGCTAATACCGGCAAGTTTCATTGGCAAATCGGCTTCGTTCAAAATTTCGTCGGCGTAATACGAAGTCAAAGAAACTTCAGCGGTGCCTATCAAGCCCAAGTTGTCTTGAGTCATATAGTGATCTTCGGCACCCCAAGGAAAGTACCCGGTACCAACAAAATAATCCGGTCTAACCATCCACGGGACTTCAAAGATATCGAAGCCTTTTGACTTAATAATGTCCAGCCCATAGTTCAAGATGGCGCGTTGCAATTCTAGTCCCTTATTTTTTATGAAATATCCCCTGAAACCAGCGATTTTGGTCCCCCTTTCAACGTCTATTATTCCTAGGTCCAAACCGAGGTCAAGATGATCCTTGGGAGTAAAATTAAAGACTGGCAGAGTTCCCTCTGTTCTGATAACAACGTTTTCATGCTCTCCGGTACCAAAAGGCACATCCGAGGCCGGAATATTAGGGACCCATAACAGTAATGCGTCTACTTGCATTTTTAGCTCTTTTAATTCGTCCTCTATGCCAGCGAGCTCCTCCTTAACTTTAGAAGCCTCTTTAATTAGTTTTTCTCGATCAGCACCTTGCAATTTACCAATATCTGCAGACAACTGATTTCTCAAACTGCGATGGCTTTCAACTTTTTGCAGCAAACTTAAATACTGACGATCCAATTCGAGCAGTTTATCAATATCAACTGTACCCGTAAGCTGCTTGTCAGCAATCGCTTTTTTTACTATTTCAGCATTTTCCCTTATATATTTAATGTCTAGCATTTTTTTCCTTTTTAAAATTTTTACGCTTGAGAAGTTTTTAGGTATATAGAAACAAAAAAACCTCTCCAAATTGAGAGGCTTCACGCATCGCTTTTGCGAGTGTTTACGTGAAAGGTACCAGCCTTTCTGTACTTATGTTACAGCTATAACGGGCATACCCGAACGAGCATTTCCTCTCGTCAGCTCAAAGGGTGGAAAATCCTTTTTAAACGCTTTTTATTTCGAAACAACTACAGGCCAATATTACAACCTAAAAAGCCTAAGGGCAAGCACAAAGCACTAATACCTAATATCAAACATTCCCTCAACAACGGAGCCATTTTCCTCAAAATACGTTTTTAGCTCAAAATTTGCTGCCCGTACTATAAAAACAGTTGGGAATTCTTTGTACTGGGAGTTGTACTTTTGTACCTTTTGATTGTAAGACCTTTTCATGGAGACCAGTTCGTTTTCTGAGCTCTCCATCAAATTTACATACTTATTTATGTTTTCATTTGCTTTAAGCTCTGGATAGCTACCCATACTAATAATAAGAGTTTTTACGTTTTGATCAAAGACATTTGCGGCGCTAACCTTGGCATCAACGCTTTGCGCATCAAAGTATGAAGAGCGCGCAGACGATATATTTGTCAAAGTAGTAGACTCATAATCCATATAGTCATAAAACACTTTTTCAACGCTAGACGTAAGATCCATCTTTTTTTTATAAACAAGGTCAATGTCGGCGTAATCCTGTGAAATCTTCTCATCCATATAGACAAAAAAATTGTATGTCTTACCAACCTCAGCAATTAGCTTAGTAAAAGACGTAAAAACAAATAAGAACATGATAACTTTTGCAGAAAAGTTAAAGAAGCCAACATATCTACCCAAAGTGTGCTTTATAAGCACGCAGGGCAAAAGTATCAATAGTATTGGATACACCATGGCTTGAAAGACATCCCCAGCAGCAACCGTGTATTTTTCATTTACGTGCATTAAATTTAGACCGCCAGTTGTAACAATAAACCCCGCAGTTAGCACAAAAACACCAAAAATACCTAATAAATAATTAACAACCATACTAAATTTAATGTTCATACAAAAATTATAGCTTTAATAGGTAGATCTGCAATAAATAATACGCGTAGGCACTATAGGTTGCATGATGAGTGGTTTTCGGCTATAATGACCGCAAAATTCATAAAGAAGTATAGGAGAAGATTATGGTCAAGAAAGTTTTGAATACGGTAGGAATACTTGAAATAGTTATAGCAGTGCTCGCCGGGGGTTGGGCAATTAAGTATATTTTCCAGCAAACAGGCGCACTACTGAGCATGCCATTATTTGTAAAGGAACGGGCTCCGCTTGAAATTCCAACAAGCGATGAATCATTAGTCATAACACAGCGCTACTGCAATATTTTTCCCGCGCAAATTGAAAAGGATAAGAAAGCCCTCGAAGCTGATATGGCAGCCGTGTTTAGCCGTAACACCTGGATGGGATACGATGCAAAGACGAAGACCTTCACAGTTTACGACCAAGATAAACCTCTAACTACTTTAGTAGTAGCACAGGGGAAAACAGGAACTATGGAGGTAAAAACCTCAGGACTGAGCACAGAAATGGAGATGTGCATATCTGTAACGGTAAAAGACCCAAAAAGTACAAGTACCTATATCCTAGGACTTGTGCTGGTATACGACTACAAAAATCAGCTGTGGGAATACATTGAAGTATGGCCTCCACAAGAAAATCCCAATAACAATAGTATCGACGCCTGATGAGGAGATAAAATGGACAAGAACAAAGCTTTAACGATTTTTGTATTATTTGTGCTTTTGGTTCTTACCGGTATATTTACACTGGGAACGGAACCGAGACCCCTGGTCGTTCAAACCTCAAGTGGTTTGGTCACAATTGCTGAAAGCTCTTATTGCTACAATAACTCCAACAAGCAATACGAGGACATGCAGATTCTAGACAAACAAACTCTCAGCGGCAACCTGTATGTCCGTTTTTACCCGGAAACCAACACGCTAGCGCTGCAGGACGAAAAAGTGATTTGGGCTATCTTTTCGGCAACTAACAACGATGTTATAAAAGTAAACGTCTACAATGGTATCGAGGATTCAGTAGAGGAACGAGACACCTTAGCAAACTGCTTGTACATTCAAAGCGAGTTCTTGAATATGGAAGACGGGGTGCTAGTAGTAGAACTTACAAAAGACGGCTGGAAAGTTTACAGACCAATGGCGCGATAGCGAAGAATGACAAATGAAAAACAAAGAAGAATAAGCGTTTGAACTAGTAAGGGTCGTTATAAGGAACTTTGATTTACACAAATCAATTTTCTTTGTAGCGGCCTTTTTTTTGTTGTTAGTTAGAGTAACCACAATTAACAGGTGGAGCTGGCACCAAACTAGTAAAGCAAAAAAAAACGGGTAGCATGCAGACAAAAGGTTGGACTTTTGAATACATACTACCCGGGGGGTAAATATTAGAGATCTATTATGTGGCTTTTATTTGGAAGTTACTGCATAGAAACGGGGCCAGAGCCGCCAGAATTTCCAGCAGATTCTTCGAAAAGCCACTTCATGGACTCGGAACTAACTTCAGCCTGCGTGTCACCCCAATCACTTCCAACATAGACCTGTGCGCCAGGGTAGTTGGGCAACAAAGTGGTTTCGGCGGTTAAGCTGAAGCGACCTTGTTCGGGGTCTTGGGAATCGGCAACACGGAAGTAGCGGCCACTGCCATCAGGATCGAAGGCAAAGGACACGGTCCGGGGATCAGATACTGTTTCAGTTGCAAAAAGCATACGCCCCTGAACCAGTTCAATTACCTGAATCCCACCCTGAGGTTGGATACACAAAATTTGTGTACCATCGGGGGCCCATTCAAGTTCGCGACAATTCGCAGTGAAATTGATGTTAGAAACGTTCCCATCCTGATCAACAAACTTCAGAAGGCCACCGTCCATATAAGCAACGATGTACCCGTCGGTTGTGTTGAGGGAATGTGACGCAACGCCAGCGGCATTTTCCAACTTACGTAACCCGTAATCATTCCAGGCTAACAAGGGGAAAATCCCGCCCTGCCAAGACACAACCAAGTCATTGGAAGCATCCTGAGTCCATTCCGGATAGAAAACGTTGGGAATAATCTCAACAAGTTGCATTCCGAAATTGTAGACACGGGTCTCAATCTTCCCATCACCAGTCCAGTACTCCACGGCAAATCTACAGTTTCCATCCTCGATGGTCGGGTTCGTAAAGTTCCCCTCCATATCCGTCGTCAAATTCTGCACATAGCGCAGAATTTCAGATCCAGCGACCTTCTCGTACAAGAGGATGTCATACTCATAAATATGAGTTGCTGGGTCCCGCTCGGTATATTGCGATACCAAAACCGGTTCCCAATAGATACAATCCAACTCACTTACAACCACGGGGGTTGCGGTGGGGAGTTTATCTTTGGTTTCGGGAGTCTCGGTGATCTCTGGTGTCGCCGTTTGGGTCGGGGTACTGGTTGGCGTCTCGGTTGGAGTCGGAGTATTGGTCAGCGTCGGGGTTGGGGTAACGGTAGGTTCGTCTCCACAAAAATCCGAAAAATATCCAGATAATGTGGAATGCACGGTCATACCATCTTCATAGTAAAGCACCGCGGACCACCCAACTTTGATATCCAAACCATCAAGGCTGGGATCCCATGGGATCGTTCCAGGCAGTCCGTAGCCACTAGTATCTATTGCACTCAGTGGCTGATGGATATAAAGCTGGTAACCAACGCCGGGGAAATTTGCCCATACCCAGTAGCTACCCGATAGCTCGCCATTGCGAACAAAAAAGCTGTAGTCCTCGCAACGGGCACCCATCAAAGCTTCCGGTTCTACCACAGTTGTGGCAGTGTCAGTCGGAGTGCTGGTCGGGGTCTCTGTCTGGGTTTGGGTAGGGGTTGGGGGGGGAGTTTCAGTTACAATGCCACCGCAATCTTCCTTATAGGAAAGTTTTTCCTTAGCAGTTTTACCGGTATCATACGCTGTATACGAGTAATCAACCGATAAGGTTGTCCACCCAACAGGTTTCCAGTCCCCAATGATCATGGACTTTGTTTCGTCCAAGCTTTCCAGGTACTGCTCGCCGGTTGTGAACGTGGTGCCATTCTGATCCACCGCCGTAAAGGTGATGGTCAAATCCCCATACTGCACCCAGGCCTCAAAGCCTTTACACAGAAGGGTGTAATCCATGTCCGAAGAGTAGCTCACTTGCGTGGCCGTTTCGGTGGGGGTGGCAGTAGGCGTTTCGGTCGCAGGCGGGGTCTCGGTGATGATAGTCCCACAAGTTCGGGAAAAAGAGTCCTCTCCAGCATCACCTGGGGTACCATCCAACGGAGTATACGTATACTCGTAAGAGAACGTGGTTACTCCCTGCGGACTCCATGGAAGATTGAGGCTATCCTCCTGGTCATTCAAACTTTCCAGAAGGTACGAACCCCCAAATTCCTCGCCAAGCTCATCTACAGCCTTAAACGTTATCTCTAACGTTCCATATGCTACGGAAGCCGTGTAGAATTCGCAGGCTAGATGGAAATCCATCTTAGAAATGTACGAGGTCTGGGTCGGGGACGGAGTCATGGTCGGGGTCGGTGTCGGGTCCTCACATTCGATGTGAATACGATCCAAAAACCGAGTGTCCCCATTGTACTCAA
>JBPOHY010000011.1:0-2550 GCA_052035055.1 candidate division WWE3 bacterium
AAAGACCACCTAAAACTAAACCTAACCCTACTTGACCTAGAAAGCCTAATAGAAAAAGTAGTGGGAGAGTTTAAAATAATTGCATCAAAAAAGGGCTTAAAGCTTACGTTTATTCCACCTTTATATAAAATACCTATGGTGCACGCCGACGTAGTAAAAGTGAAGTTGGTCCTCCACAACCTCGTGGATAATGCAATCAAGTATACAAATGAAGGCAGTATAAATGTCGAGATAAAAAAAGACGAAAAATTTATACAATTGGCGGTTTCGGACACCGGACGAGGGATTCCGCAAAAAAATCAGTCTTATTTGTTTTCTAAATTTTACCGGGTAAAAACAGCACTACAAATGGAGTCGGGTATGGGACTGGGTTTATACATGAGCAAAAAGATTATTGAATCTCAAGGCGGGAAAATATGGGTAGAAAGCACCGAAGGAAAGGGCTCCGTTTTTTACTTCACACTCCCCTACACCGAAGAGCAAGCTCCAAGCACTCTTGAATGATAGATTTCGCTGAAAGGCTTCCAGCTCAAAAAAAGGTCCGGAAAGTATAAACTTTATCCGGACCCACCTCTAGATATGACTCAAAATCTCATTTAGCTCACCTACATACTCTGCCTCTAATGCGTCTAGCATATAGTGGTACATATTGGTAACCTGGCGCATAGCTCTAGAGGAATTGCTATGCGAGTGAGATACAAGGATAACGCCCAATGACCCGTCTGCCCACGAACGTGTTGGCAAAAATCCATGTCTACCATCAAATGGATGGATTTTAACTTTAGCCAAACAACTAGTTAGTTCTGCGGTAGAGATTTTTTGTGTAAAAATCTTATCGCTGGCAACAAAGGCCATGTTAAGCTTGCCGCTTGCAAATGCCTCGTGGTATTGGTCCAAGGACATACCTGTTGCATTTTTGTGGCGTGCCGCTTTCCATATACCGCTTATGCAAAGACGTGTAAAAGTATCACGCGTGTTGAACTCGCAAAAGTATATCTTTCCATCAGGCAAAACCAAGAAATCTGCGTTGCTGAATACAAAACCACCGGCGTATGTTTTAACATAGCGCCTAGCCACGTCACCCAACTCTATTAGGTCCGCGATCCAGGAGTCCACCCCAAAGTAAGGTAGCGCCACTCCAATCGTGCCTAAATCCTTTGACATCAGATTATAATTTGGGGCAAAGGTCTGCTTGGCTGTAAAACCGATTCCTGGGTTATCCAAAACATCCCTGATATACGGAGCGCAAACATAGCTTGGGGATGTCGCCTCAGCTATATACTTGTGCAAATCCTCAGGTGAAACTCCGCGACTAAAGACACTTGAGCCATAACCACCATCAGCGCTTTGACCTAAACGAACAAAAATGCTTGGGTGCCCAAGTAACAATTGTTGTATGCCAGAAACAAATTCGTCTCTGGGCAACACAACGGTGCCAGGAACTACCTCCAGATTCAAGTCTCCAGAAAGTGCCAGCTGGGTTGAAAATGCCTTGCTACGCAAGTTCGCCAACTTTTTATTTGCCGGTACATACAAATACTTTGGCAAAAACAGCTTAAGAATAAGAGCACTAATGCCATTTACACACACGGTACCATTGTGTGTATGCATAAACTCAACAAATGTGGGGTCAGTGCCCTTTGGAACTTCTGCAAACTTGGATGGCAAGTGAACACTGCGAGACTTGTAGCCAGTAGCTGCGTGCTTTAAATGCGGGGGCAGCATTGTTTCGACATTCATGATTCCAACAGAAATACTTTGCGTCATTGCAACTCTCCTTTTTTATATTTGCGCGAGTGCCTTTATTTGGACACTTCGAATAAGTAGTCAATAAAAACTACCATTGTATTTAGGTAATCTTTAATGCGGATATTCTCGTTTGGTGCATGGACCTGTGTTCCAGGGTAGCCGATGCCTATTCGTACAACCGGAATATCATAAACGGCAGCAACAGAATAAGTGGGGCCGCCACCCAAAGAAGTAATGGCCACATTTGGATCGCCGGCATAATGTCGTTTGTACACTTGCAAACACTTTTGCACATATTCATTGTCCATATCGGTTTTTGTTGGATTCAACGCAACCTGATCTTTTACCAATATATCGCTGTAACCACGGATGTCTAAGTGCGCACGGATTTTATGTAGTATGTCAGCGGGATTCTGATTTGCTACCAATCTAAAATCTAATTTGGCTGTTGCCTTATTAGGTATGATTGTCTTCACTTTACCCGGTTCGGTATAACCAGCCCAAATGCCGCAAATATTTGCAGTGCCTTTAAAATAAAGTCTATCCTGCAAATCTGCGTTTGAATCACCAAGAAACCTAGATGCACCAAGCTCAGTTGATAACCTATCCACAGCTACTTCCGACTCTCTCAACAGCCTCTGCTCAACCTCAGTTGGAAGAACAACGTCTTCATAGAAGCCATCCACTAATACATTTCCCGAGGAATCTCGCAAAGTACTTAGAGCCGATACTAACCTCCACACAGGACTATCTACCACTACCGCATTTCTTGAATGTAAGTCACTATTGTTAAACTGACAT
>JBPOHY010000203.1:0-3213 GCA_052035055.1 candidate division WWE3 bacterium
TGTTAATAAGCTCGGCCGCGGATTCAGCTTGTACCTTAGCTGTCGCCAAACTAGGTAATGAGGAGTTTGTACGTCTTATGAACAAAAAGGCGGAAGCTCTTGGAATGCAGGATTCGCGTTTTACAAACCCTATTGGTTTAGATGGCGACGACGGGTCGCATTATTCCACTCCTAACGATTTGCTCAAACTAGCCTTAGCAGCGATGTCTAACCCAACTATTAAAAACGCAGTAAGTACTAAGCTATATACATTTAGGGGAATAGACAATCCTTTAGAGGTTAACATATCCAATACAAATAGTTTGTTATGGGATATACCTGGGAGCGTTGGTATTAAAACTGGTACAACTTCGGGTGCTGGTGAGGTTTTGCTCTATGAATATTCTAGTGACGGTAAGGATCTAGTAATTATTGTAATGGGTAGTATGGATAGGTTTACTGATACAAAGAACATTCTAAATTGGGTACTTCAAAGCTACGCCTGGAATTAAATTCCTTTGGTATATTGTCCAGTTATAGCTGGAAAATATATTGTAGCCCTACCTCCTGCAGATCCCGCTGAGTTGTAGTTGCCTTCGAATACGTATATTGGTTGCAAATGTGTTTGAAATTTGGGTGTCTCATAGTAAGCAAGATATACACTGTCTATAAATATCGTTTCCACGCGTACTGGTTTATATATTTCAAAAATATTACCGTTTTTTGGCACAACATTTGAGATGACACCCTTATTTGTCTGAATCTGCTTCCACGCTTCTTCCACAGGAATTATTGGGTATGTTGCACTCGATGGTGTTTCAATCTCCCAGTTGTGACTTTTTACTATAGGGAAATTGTAATATTTATCTGTACCGCCCTTTCGAACGTATGTGCTCAATAGTCCTATTTTCGGGTCGGGTCCTAAAATTGCATATTGTCCTATTTTCCTAAAAAAATCCACTCGTGCTATTTGCGCTTCACTTTCTACGGTAGTTTCTACGACGGTATTTCCTACTAGCTTACCCAGCGTGGCCACCTGTGTGCCGGATGCATAAGATTTATCATCTAGCCTTCCCACATTTGTAAATAAATTTTTTGCGCTCTGAATAGCAGTTTGTTTAGTGAAACCTCGCCCTATGCCGACAAACAATTGTGGAGTGATCGGCGTGTTGAGAATTAATTCCATGGTGCTGGTGTCTATATCTAAAACTCCTCCAGATATTGGATGTCTCCACTTAAACACCGTGCCCTTTAAGTCCGAAATCAGCTCCGCATCTGTGTAGCCTAAAAATAGCGCTGTATCTCGGGCGTCCTTACCCGCCTGATATGAGAATGCAGGTTTTCTAAACTTGTATACCGTCATTTTTTTTGGAATTGTTGTGGGGAGTTTTCCTGACCTAGTATCCAGCTTGTAGGTTGGTGTACCTTGTACTTCTCTTTCCTCAAATGATAATGGATTTAATTGTCCAAAAGTTGGCGTTGGCGGGTCCTTTTCAGGAATTAGTTTTGCAATTAGGCCCTTACTGGTAGGTAGTATGATTAAAATGGCTAAGTAATAAACAACTACAATTACGCCTAGTAACACAATTACACGCCTAAAAACTTTTGACACTCTATTGAGATTCACGATTTTATTTTATCACGCGGATACGCTGGGTTTAATAATAAAATTTTATTCGCAAACTTCTATGCATATTAGAATATTTTCTATTGTATATAAACGGCCGACTGCTAGAATATTAGTGTATTAAATTGCATCATTGGAGAATTTTATGTCACAAAAATCACCAACTATTAATAAAGAATTAACAAAAGAACAGGAACAAGTTCAAAAAAACAAAACACTTGCGCTGAATTCTGCATTGGCCCAAATAGAGAAAAATTTTGGGAAGGGTTCGATAATGAAATTGGGGGATATGTTAGACGGCGGTACAATCCCTGCTATACCAACCGGTTCTATAGCTTTAGACATGGCTCTAGGCATTGGTGGTGTACCTCGCGGAAGAATAATAGAAATTTATGGTCAGGAGTCTTCTGGAAAAACAACTTTGGTACAACATATCATGGCAGAGGGTCAAAAAATGGGTGGTGTCGCAGCTTTAATAGACGCTGAGCATGCCTTTGACCCGTTGTACGCATCAAAGACAGGCGTAAACGTAGAGGAACTTTTGGTATCTCAGCCCGATACCGGCGAGCAGGCCTTGGAAATAGCAGAAACTCTTATTCGTTCTAATGCGGTTGATGTTATCGCAATAGATTCGGTGGCTGCTTTAGTACCTAGGGCAGAAATCGAGGGTGATATTGGTGATAGTCATATCGCTTTGCAGGCACGGTTGATGAGCCAGTCTTTGAGAAGACTATCTGGTGCAATTAGCAAGTCTAACTGTACAGTCATATTTACCAATCAGCTTAGAACAAAGGTTGGTGTAATGTTTGGTAACCCCGAAATTACTTCTGGTGGTAAGGCACTTAAATATTACGCCTCCATTCGTATGGAAATTAGACGAACTGAATCCATTAAATCCGGTGATGACGTATCTGGTATCAAGGTCATTGTCAAAGTTGTGAAAAACAAGGTAGCCCCGCCATTTAGAACTGCTGAATTCGACATAATGTTTAATGAAGGTATAAGCAAAGAAGGTAATTTAGTAGATGTTGGTGTAGGTTTTGGAGTTATTAAAAAGGCTGGTGCTTGGTACGAATACGAGGGTCAGAAATTAGGGCAAGGTCGAGAAGCCGCTAAAGCTTTTTTGAGAGAAAATTCTAAAATTACTTTTGAAATAGATAAAAAGATACGCGACCAGCTAAAGCATCGCCATGAGGTGCCTCTAGAAATAGGGCATAACAATCCAGATATCGAAGAAGATCCAATTGTAGAAGAATGAGCTTAAGTATTAGTGACGTTAGCGCGCGTCTATATAATAAAATACTAGATTTTATGTCCTCACAACCCCGCAGTGAGTACGAAGTTATTGCAAAGATCCGAGCTTACGCCATAAAGCTAAAGTTATCAAAGGATGACGCCGATTTTCTAGAAAAAGATTTGCTGCCTAAAATAGAAAGTTTGGGTTTGCTTGATGATTCATTGTATGCCAAAAACTATGTAACCCAATCTTTAGGTTCTAAAAAAAATCCGAGCGCATTGGTAATTAAAAGATTTTAGGCAAAAAAAGGCATACCTAGAGAATTAATTCAGGATGCGCTCGTATCTTATCCTCAGGAGGTCGCGCAGGA
>JBPOHY010000176.1:0-2495 GCA_052035055.1 candidate division WWE3 bacterium
AATCCACAGCTTCGTATATATTGTTGTCGAACCAGTGTTTTTTCCAATTCTGTTCAATTTTTTTATGGTCGTAAGAATTTTCCATACTTATATGGATAGATTTTATGCGAAATTTGCCAAAAAGCCAGCGGTAAGCACTTAAACGTACCTGCTTGCCAAAAAGCCATTAATATCGTAAACTCCTAAATGCTATGGCTAAAAAGAAAAAAGGCAACAGAATATTAATTGGGCTTGAGTGCACCGAAACAGGTATGCGCACATACGTTACCCAAAAAAATAAAATGAATACTACCGATAAACTGCAGCTAAAAAAGTACAATCCTAAACTCCGAAGACACACCCTATATAAAGAAGTGACCAAGTTAAAATAACCTGTCGCGCTAGTCAAATCCCTCCTTTTTTGTTATACTATTAGCGGTTCCTTTCCATTCCTTTTCTTTCATTTTAGTTTTGATCTTGGCCAATATTTTTTGGCGAGATTGTTGTAATTAAACCGTGGAAGAACCACGGCTTTTTTTTTGCTCGAAGGAGGTGTTATAGATGGAAAAAAATAAAAATCTAATCATAGGTTTATGGAAGTTTCACGAAAGAGTAGGTAACAAAGACTTGTTGGAGGTTGCAAATGAGTGGGCTAGCGACGAAAAGTATGTGCAGATATATATTAGAAAAGTCAGCAAGGACCAATATGGTATCGGCTTTGCTTATGAAAGCGAAGGCACTAAAGAATCGCAGGGCGCTTATATGGACGCTACTTCTGACACACTGAAGAGAAAGTTTGGTAACGATTTGGTTGGCTGGGACATAGCTACTACCGCACAACTAGTCAAAGGATTTTAGAAAAAATGGAGAGGAACCATTGACATCTTAAAAGCATTAATATTAAGATAGCTAAGTTATGACTATAAAAAAATTATCCGCAAAAGATCGTGTTAAAAATTTGTTTAGTAAATTAGGTGATACGTCCAAATATACAACTACTATATTGTTAGCTTTAGTAGTGGGTGGCTCTTTTTACATTGGTGTTCTTACTACAGAATTAAAAATGTACAAAAGTGGAGGTGCTTTACCATCTAATGCAGCCCCAGTGAATGCAGCTGCAAATGGTGCAGTTCCTACCGTTACCCAAGAGCAATTGGCTAAGGTCTTAAAACCAACCAAGACCGATCACGTTAGGGGTTCCCAAAACCCTAAAGTAGTTTTGGTAGAATACTCGGACTATGAGTGTCCATTCTGTGCTAGATTCCACCCCTCGGCCAAACAAGCTCTCGAAGAGTTTGGTTCGGACTTTGCATGGGTGTACAGGCACTTTCCGTTAACTTCTATTCATCCAAAGGCTATGCCTTTAGCAATAGCCAGTGAGTGTGTGTTTAACATGAGTGACGACGCAACCTACTGGAAATTTTCCGACATAATGTTCGAAAAGGGTTCCGCCCTACAAGTTGCCGACTTAGAAGGCATTGTATCTAATGACTTGGGTCTAAATGGCGCAAAGTTCACTGAGTGTTTAAATGCTAAGGAGACTCAAGCCAAGGTGACAGACCAGCAAAAAGCCGGTTCTTCAATTGGGGTTTCTGGCACACCAGGTAACTTCTTAATTAATCTCGAAAATAACAAGGTTGTAACCTTGAGAGGTGCGGTCCCTTACGAAACCTTACAAACCGAGATCAAGGGTTTATTGGGTAAGTAATTAGTCTGCGAGTAACGTTGCAAAATACGACTTATGGCAAACCACCTGCATACGCAGGTGGTTTCTTTATATAGCAGGGTTTTTTTGATGTGGTAAAATTTAGCCCATATGCATGGTTCGTTAACACTAGTTTCCACACATTTAGGCAATAGCTCAGATATATCAAAAAGAGCGCTAGACAAAATTGCAGGTAGCGACCTGGTTTTGTGTGAGGATACTAGGACCACAAATCGTTTACTTGCTGAATATGGAATTAGCAAACCATTAATTGCTTACACCGACCAAAAGCACACAAGGCTGCAAGAATACATTATAGGTGAGCTCTCGATGGGTAAAGATCTGGTTTTAGTCTCGGATAACGGTACCCCGGCAATTTCGGACCCCGGCTTTAAACTTATAAGGCTTGTTAAGGAGTTGGGTTACAAGGTCAGTATTATTCCCGGCCCTAATGCTGCAGTTTCAGCACTGGCTATTTCCGGCCTTCCTACAGATAAATTTACATTTTTGGGATTTTTACCAAAAAAAACAAACCAAAGGGTTGATTTGCTTAAAACTTATGGGCAGCTTGATTCTACATTGACAATTTATGAGTCACCCTATAGAGTATACGGACTCCTATGTGAGATCTTGGAGGTTTTGGGTAATAGAGTAGTTTGTATAGCCAAGGACCTTACCAAAGATTATGAGGAGGTTTATACAGATTATCTTGAGAACCTTATTAAATTACCTTTGTTGCAAAAGCAAAAAGGTGAATTCGTTGTACTAATCTCAAAAGCAGACTATATATGGACACAAAAATCTATCAACT
>JBPOHY010000055.1:0-5487 GCA_052035055.1 candidate division WWE3 bacterium
CACCTCCTGGGGTTAAAATGGTGCCTGCCATAAACTGCCCCTGCAAACAAATTTTGTTCGAAATCAGCAGGCAAGATAGGCATCCTCTGCACAGTTACCCCATCGCGAGCAACGAGAATGCTCTGGGTAATCAAGGCAAAACGGGGGTCAGAGGGAAAGTTAACATAAACCATTCCGTCCTCAAAAACAATCGCATATTTTGAATAATCCAGATTCGTGAAAATATTGGCCTTCATAGTCTTTTTAGACTCCTTTCTTTTTATCCCGTCGGAAGGCTTGTCGGATAAAAAGTATATTGAAATGGCTGACTTGTTTTGTCAGTAGTGATGCTGTTATTGTAGCAAAAAGTGGGCGAAATGTCAACCTATAGTACTGACGCGCTGGTTCTTTAAACCAGCCTCAATAAAACCCACAAACATAGGATGTGGCTGGAGTAGTCTTGACTTATATTCAGGGTGGAACTGACTAGCTAAAAAGAAGGGGTGCACCTTTTTGGAGAGTTCTATGGCCTCTACTAGCTTTCCATCGGGAGAGGTGCCAGAAAAGATTAATCCCTGATTTGCTAGCATATCCCTAAATTCGTTATTAACCTCATAGCGGTGGCGATGACGCTCACTAATCACGTTGTTGCTGGTAATACCTGCTGGGGCATACTTGCGATACACGCGCTCTAACAATGAGCCCTCTTTTACCTTGCAATCCCACGCCCCTAGCCTAATGGTACCGCCATAATTCTTTTCTTTAAGGTATTTTTCTTGTTCTGGCATGACGTGAATAACCGGATATGGCGACGAGGGATCAACCTCCGTGGAATTGGCGCCTTTTAGCCCGCATACATTACGCGCATATTCAATTACAGCCATCTGCATACCAAAACACAACCCTAAGTAAGGCAATTTGTTTTCTCTCGCAAATTGCGCAACGGCTAGTTTACCTTCGACCCCACGACTTCCCCACCCCTGGGGCACAATAACGCCATCGTATTCTAAAAGTTCCTTTTCTAGAACACTGCGTTCCTTTTTGTCCTCAAAGCGTTCAACGTCAAACCATTTGATTACCGGCGTAACACCGAGTTCCCAAGACGCGTGCTTAATCGCTTCGATAACACAAACGTAAGAATCTTCTAGAGAAAATTTCCCAGAGGTAAAGTATTTTCCGGTAATTGCAATTTTCACTTCTTTTTTGTGATTGGCGATAGAGTTTACTTTTTTGGTCCACTCGCCCAACTTATTACCTTTGGCCTTGAGACCCATTTCCTCAAGCAGGAGCGTATCCATTTTTTGATCTTTTAAAACCTGGGGTATCTTGTATATAGTGTCCACGTCAGGCGCAGCAATAATATGCTCTTCTTTGACACCCGTATTAGAAGCAATAGTGTGCTTACGTTTGTTGTCTAAACTGATTTCGCTACGACAAACAACAAAGTTTGGCTGCAGTCCTAAAGCATATAAATCGTAAATAGAAGCTTGGGCCGGCTTGGTCTTCATTTCGCCCAAAAATTCTGGAACTACTAAATACACTAGATGAATCAAAAATACGTTATCGGGCTCTTTTTGCTTTAATCGACGAATAGCCTCAAAAAACATAATATTTTGGTATTCACCTACGGTGCCACCCACTTCTATAAATAAGATGTCCGCATCATCCTTTTGCGCAGCACGCTTTATTTTTGCAATTATTTCTTCGGGAATATGAACATTACCCTCTACGCACTTACCGCCATACTCAAGGCTACGTTCACGCATGATTACATCGTAGTAAACTTGGCCCATGGTCATATAGTTGTGCCTGGCCAGATCCTGATTTAAAAAACGCTCGTAGTGGCCAAGGTCCTGGTCGGTTTCGAGGCCATCGTCGGTTACAAAAACCTCACCATGCTCGAGAGGGTTCATTGTTCCAGCATCCACGTTTAAGTACATGTCTGCTTTTAAAACAGAAATTTTGTAGCCGGCTGATTTTAATAAGAGAGCAAGGGACGCGGTGTTGATGCCTTTACCAAGACCAGAAATAACGCCACCTGTAACAAAAACATATTTTGGAAAGGATTTGGACTTGGGCACAGTCTATTTTAAACCCAAAGTTTGAAAAGTCGCAATGAGTTCGTTAGGAAAAAAAAAGGAGCCTAAGACACAGAAAGTAATTTCTATGTACAGAGGCTCCATAAAACTAAAAAGACTTACTTAGGCCGTATATCAATAATTAGCATCGGCTGAATTTTCAGTACATCGGAAATTGTCGCACTACCACTTTTATACAGTTTCAGCATCGCCAAAGAGAGGCCAACCCCGTGAGGATGTGTCATCATAAGTTCCTCAGTAAGGCCATGTTCAGCAAAAAATCCAAGCACATCGGCACTGATTTTTTTAAAAGATTCGAGAAGTTCCCCTAAGCCTTCGATCATTTGGCGAACATCACCAGCCTGCAATCCCAGCTTTTTACCAATAAGTTTAGGTGCATCGCTGGTCATATATGCCGCAAGAAAAGCCTCTCGTGCAGACATAAGGTTGTCAAAGGTTAAGGGTCGCGCAAGATGATCTTTTAGAACAGTCGGAAGTGTTGGGATAAAAGTCGCAAAGGCATCCTCATAGCCCTCGACAAGACCTCGATAAGTTTCGCTTCGCTCTAGCGCTTCAAGAATTTCTTCAGCAGTTACGGGTACAGTTAAGATCGTCGTCATAATATCAGCTCCTTTGTCTTTACAGTATGTAGGTACCATCTTTAATTTCTAGCCAACTCTCCAAAATTCCGCATAGTTCGGCATAGGTCTTTGGGGCCTCATCCTTTACTACCAAAATTTTGAACACCAGGGCGGGGTTTCCAGTAGTCCATAACTTTTTAAGACACACACGCGGTTCTTCTGGACCAATGGAAAGAGTGTTTTTTTCGCCTTGCCCTTGCGCCTGACCAAAATAAACTTCTTCACCGCGTTTCACATAGGTGATCATCGTAAGGGGTAAAGCGTTTGTTCGACAAAAACGCCGAATTGGGTCAGGGTCATTTTCGATCAAGGGAAGACATGTTACCCGGTTAGGACCAATGCGGTAGGCATGGCCCTTCTTAATTACCCAAGCACCCATTACCCTTGTGGTAGAACTTAACTCAATAATCATTGCCCTATCGGTATATTCCGGTATCGGGGTGACAAACATTACAGTACCAGTCATCCCAGTGCGGAGGACCTTAGGGGCACCTACTACTAGGTTCTCAAATGGCAAATCTATAACAGGCATTTCGGGCTCCTTAATTGTCCATGCATCAATAAACCAAATTAGGTATATAGACGCAAGTAAAAGATTGTTGCAATAGCAACTGTTTAGGCTTGATTTTACAGCATAATGCAGCTCTAGTCAAACACTATGGGGTTTAAATGGCGCCCCGCTTTGAAAACCGCCTCTACCGAGGTGGTATACTTTTTATAATGCCCACAAAAGTTCCTGCCGCTAAAAAAACAACAACAAAACTCCCAAGAGCATACGACACTGAATATTTGGCTCTACAGGAAATTGCCGTCGAGTTACGCGAGCTCGTTGTTGATATGTTGCTCGAAGCAGGTTCTGGCCACAGTGCTGGCTCGCTAGGCACTGCCGATATTTTTGCTTCTTTATACTTTAACGTTTTAAGCATTGACCCAAAAAACCCATTGGACCCGAATCGCGACCGATTCGTATTATCAAACGGACATATATGCCCTATTTGGTATGCAACTCTATATAAACGCGGATTCTTTACAAAGGAACAATTGTGGACGCTACGCAAACTAAACTCACAGCTGCAAGGACATCCACACTACAACCCATCAATGGGCATACAAAATACGGCAGGTCCACTAGGACAAGGGCTCTCACAAGCAATCGGCATGGCGATGGCAGCCAAAATGGACGGTAAAAATCACAGAATATATTGTATGACCGGAGACGGCGAACTAAACGAGGGTCAAATTTGGGAAGCAGCTCTTTTAGCGCCAAAATACAGACTAAATAATCTGGTGTGGATTATAGACAGAAATAACATTCAACTCGACGGATACACCGAGGACATAATGCCGCTCGAAAGTCTACGTAACAAGCTCGAAGCCTTTAACTGGTTTACAATCGAAATTGATGGGCATAATATAGAAGAGATCGTGAATGCATGCAGTATGGCCAAAGCCGTTACCCAACGACCAACCGCTATAGTTGCGCATACTATTCCAGGAAAAGGTGTTAACTTTATGGAGAACAAACCCGAATGGCATGGTAAATCTCCTAACAAGGAAGAGGCCAAAATTGCTTTGAGGCAACTTCACACATTGGGAGGGCGTCTCAAGGATCACGAGATTTTATAAAACTCGAGTGAAAACAAAAAATTATGAACAATCCATATAAATTAAATATCAGTATCGTGCCTATATTTGTGATTGTTGCCATCGCCTTAGGTGCATTTTATTTATTCAAAAACGGCGATTCTATTTTTAACTTTAGTGGAGCACCAGAAATTAGGCGTTTAGAAGGGTTCCCCACAGTAATAAACACTGAGAAAATTTTAGACAAAAAGCGCGTTTTAATAAAAAGCCAAGATGAACTAAATGCATTTTTAAATGAGGTTGACGACAGTGGCTATGTAACGCTCAAAGAAAATATAAACTTCGATAAAGAACATCTGATTGCTGTATCTTCGGGAACATTTGATGAACAGGGACATACGATAAAAATACGTAAATTGTATTTTGACAAAGAAAAAAATGTACTGTTAGTTTCGATAAGGCAAGTGGATCCGGGAGACACATGCGACGTTGAGATGACTAAGAATCTTGCGGTAGATGTAGTAGCCATCAGCAAAACAGACCTCAATATTGAATATGAGAGGGTAAAAGAAGTAGATGAGTGCAACTAAAACCTCGCAAGCATCAACACGAGATGGCTTTGGCGACGGACTGGCCGAAATTGGCAAACAAAAAGAACAGGTTGTTACCCTTACGGCAGACTTAACAGATTCGACAAAGTGCTCAAAGTTTGCAAAAGAATTCCCAAATAGATTTATACAGGTAGGCATTGGTGAACAAAACATGGCAAGCATAGCTGCAGGCCTAGCTTTGAGCGGCAAAATTCCATACATGGCTTCGTACGCAGTCTTTAGTCCAGGAGGAAATTGGGCGTCTATAAGAACCTCCATCTGTTATACAAATGCGAACGTAAAAATCGTTGCAACACACTCTGGGTTCTCTCCGGCTGCTGATGGTGCAACTCACCAAGCTTTAGAGGACATCGCAATAACTCGTGTGCTCCCAAACATAACAGTGCTTGTGCCCTGCGACTATTGGCAAAGCTTACAAGCAACCAAAGCAGCCGCCCAAGTAGTCGGGCCGGTATATATTAGGCTAACCAGAAACGATACCCCCAATATAACCAACGCTAAAACCGAATTTAAAATTGGTAAAGCGCAAGTTCTCAAGACCGGAACAGATGTGACTGTCGTAGCCTGCGGACCGATTAAAAACGAAGTTCTAGC
>JBPOHY010000094.1:0-1563 GCA_052035055.1 candidate division WWE3 bacterium
CGTTAAATAATATCCTTTTTAGATAGTCTACGACTTAGATCCCTCGCTGCAGCGGGGGATTTTTGTTACCATTACTTAGAGCTATGGTGCATACAGGACATCTGTCATTTTATAAGGAGAACGTAAAACCTTTTTTATTTGGTAATAACCCTTTTCTCAAACATGTATCTGACTGCGATTTTTATGTACGTCCGAGAACTTACGACTTATATGTACTAGCGGAGACTTTTTTAGAAAGGGTATATAAGCCTTCTTTTGTATTTAAGAATCCTAAGGTACCCACAATTGTAGACCTAGGTGGTTACATAGGTGACTTCTCAATATGGGCACTCAAAACATTTAACCCTGAAAAAGTAATTGTACTTGAGATTGACCCATCAAATGTGGCCCAGCTAAAAAAGAATTTAGAGTTAAACGACAAAAACCATACAGTTATCCTAGAGGAAAAAGAACTTTATTATGGTTCCCCACAGATAGTTCTAAAGCGAAATATTTTGAACACCGGAGGGCATCATGTAGATTCAGGCAGTAAAGGATTGGTTGTGCCTACTATTACACTAGAGCAATTACTAAGCAAGCACGCTATTGATTACATAGATTACTTAAAAGTGGATGTAGAGGGGTCAGAGAGATTTTTGATTAGTAACACCCTGCGAGATACCTTTGTTAGTAAAGTAGACATTATTGTGATGGAGGTACATCCACGCTATGGTGTGTCCGTAAAAGAGGTTGAAAGTTTTTTTAGTAAAATAGGTTTTAAGACACGAGTGTACAAATATCCTTTTAATTCTGCGTATATGTTTGAGGCTAAAAACGCCAATAGCTAAAAAAAATAGCCCAAAACCGATTTTTGTCAGTTCTAGGCTATTACCTATTCTTAATTCTCTAAATATTTAGTTCCCGCATCATAAAACACTTCCAGAGATGGGATCTCTCCGTACCAAACGACGGGGGCATACCACTTTTCCATATTTGCTATTTTGGCATACATCTCATAGGTGATTGGTATGAACCAAACTGCCTCATCGTAGGCTTTTTCGTACGACTCGCCGATCAGGTTATATAAAAGTACCTTCCAGTAACCCCCAGGTTTTTCGTGGCCATATGCTAAAAAGCTTCCGTTATTGGCTTGGCTACTAAAATCCTGTGGCAAGTTAAGTTTTCTTATATCCAATAATGCTAGGTTGTACTCAAAATTTGCTACCTCATATACCTGATTGTCTTGTGTTTTCCGAGCCTCACGTATCACCAAAAACCAATTTGACTGGTCCAACGTATTTAAGTCGGTATCAAATTCTGGCGGGTATACCCATGGATCGTTTAGAAACCAGCACTCGGAGATGCTTGGGTTTTGAAGACGTACACTTTGGATTGCAGCAGAGTACCCATATGTTTTTTGGGCTTCGCAATTCTGCAATTTTGGCTCGATTCCTAATTCAGCAATCCCATTGAGCTGGTAGGTCAGGAGAGAGGGTTTTCCCACATCTGAGTACCAGTATAGTGCGTCATTTGTCGCAACCATTGATTCAAACAGAGGCTTTGTTTGTTGCTCAAAGCTTGCTT